>CAMBFY010000322.1 GCA_945865415.1 Sphingobacterium thalpophilum | reverse complement strand
CCACTTACATCCAAAACTTTTTTTGCTGAACCTGCCGGAATATCTGATGCAACACGAAAAATTTTGCCTGCTTTAATGGCAACATCTATTTTTCGGTCAATTCTGTTCTTTGCATCCATTACATGGCCACCTTTTAATAAAATATCAATTTCCTGAGCATTAACCATGTTGCTACCGGCAAAGAAAATAAATACAATCATGAATGTCATTGTAACAAATAATGACTTTGACACTTTGAATTTTAATAGCTTGTCCATCTTGTGTTAATTATATAATTTCATTTAATAAAAATCAATTTGTAACTGCCGGCATCTGCCAGTCAGGAACACTGATTCCATTTAAATCCCAGACTACTCGTCCGGCTCTGATTGTCAATTCTGCCTCTAGTTTTTCAGTGCCGCTTATTTTTGTGCGCCGAACATCCATGAATCCAAAATTTCCCTTTTTGAGGTTAAAAACTGCAATATCAGCTTCAGAACCTACACTTAAATGACCCAAATCAGTGCGTTTAATTACTTGTGCAGGATTCCATGTTGATCTTAAAATAACATCCTGAAGTCCCATACCAATTGCCAGAAACTTAGACATCACATTGGTCATGTCTTTCATTGCAGCATTCATACTCAAATTATACAAATCTGTACTAATTACATTTGGTAGAAAACCTTGTCTGAAAGCTGGAATTGCCTGACTGAAATTGAACGCACCAGCACCATGGCCTACATCGAATATGATGCCTCTTTTTTGTGCTGCAAATACGAAAGGTTTCACCTTTCTTGACTTTTCATCCACAATAGATTCACGACCTCCGTTAACTTCTGAAAACGTGTGAGTAAAAATATCACCTGGCCTTAAATGCTCCATAAATAAAGATTCAATGGAATTGGTAGGTGTATGTTCCCCAAAATCAACGATGACCGGCACATTGGCGAGTTTACCAGATTCAACTGCTTTATCAACTGATGTGAAATCCCCCCAATAATGGGCAGACTTAATGCCAACAATGATATTAGGATGTAATTTCTGAATCATGTAAGCATTCATTTCCGGATTCATGTCTGTTACATCCTGCTGATCAAAGCGGGAAAGCATACCATGTCCTACAACATTCAAAAAAGCTAAAACCCGGGTTTGAGCACGATCGATTGTTTGAGCTTTAAACAACGGAAAATTCCTCCATCCGGAAGAACCGGCATCAACAAGGGTTGTTACTCCTGTACGGAAAGAAAAGGCATCGGGCTGTAATCCACCATAAGAATTTGCGGTCATACTATTCGGATCGGTACCATGAAATACATGTGCATGCATGTCAATAAGTCCGGGAGTAATATACAAACCACTTATGTCAACTGTCTTTTTCGAGCTACTTGTCGGAATATCTGTAGCTACGCGGAATATTTTATCTGCAACAATGGCAACATCCATTTTGGAGTTGATATTGTTCTTCGGATCAATCAGATGCCCTCCTTTCAGAAGCAGATCAATCTCCTGAGCATGGCTTGCAGAAGCTATCAGAATGAGAATTAAACCAGCACTAATTCCTTTTGCAATCCTAATGGATTGACACTTTATATAGTCCGAAATATTTACTGTTTTAATTCTCATGGATAAAAATATTTAAACAATTAATTACTTTCTTGCTTCATCCCATTTAGGACCACTAAGTCCATTTAAATCCCAAGCCACCTTGCCAGCACGAAGCGTTAATTCTGCCTCGATTTTTTTGGTTCCGTTAAATACGGATCCCCGTGCATCCATGTATCCAAACTTACCTTCCAATATATTGAATACAGTTACATCTGCCTCAGCACCAACACTTAAATGACCCAGTTCAGGATGTTGAATTACATTTGCCGGATTCCATGTTGAACGTAAAATTATATCCTGAATAGACATACCCATAACCAGAAATTTAGACATTACATTTGCCATATCCTTCATCCCTGCATTTCTACTGTTTCTATACAAATCTGTACTGATTGTATTTGGAAGAAAGCCCTGTTTCAAGCTATTGATTGCAGTGCTCCAGACAAATGCACCACCGCCATGACCAACATCAAAAATTCTGCCTTGCTTTTGAGCTTCAAAAACAAAAGGTTTAACTTTATTATTTTCATCAACTACAGACTCACGACCTCCCGGATTTTTCTCAGACATATCTGATCCAGAAAAAGTATGCGTGAAAATATCCCCTGGTCTGAAATACTTCAAAAATAAATCCTTGATAGATAATTTGGTAGTACTTGAGCCAAAATCCACAATAATTGGCTTCTTTGTGATATTACCTGCTGCAATAGCACGTTTTACAGGTGTGAAATCATTGCCACGATAATGATGAGCCTTAATACCAACAATGATATCAGGATATTCATTCATAACAAAAGCGGTTGCCACAGGATTCATATCTGTTGTATCCTGAGCATGCACAGTTCCCAGCATTCCGTGACCTGCAATACTAATAAAAGCAAGCACGCGGGTCTGAGAATTATCAATGGTCTGTTTTTTGAATTTATGAAAGTCTTTCCATCCTGATGAGCCCGCATCTACTACTGTGGTAACTCCTGAACGGAAGGTAAAATCATCCGGCACTACACTGCCAAAACCGTTAGTTATTCCAAATCCGGTAAAGCTTTGTTCCTCAGTTCCTGCAAAAACATGGACATGCATATCAATAAAGCCAGGTGAAACATATAATCCACTTGCATTAACAGTTTTCTTTGCACTGCTTGCGGGAATATCTGCGGCAACTTGAAAAATTTTACCATCCTTAATGGCGACATCCATCTTAACATCAATTTTATTCTTAGGATCTATTACATGACCACCTTTAATTAGCATGTCAATTTCCTGAGCCCGGACTGCGGCATTAGCCATCAGACCAACCGTGATAAAGAATGCGGCAACATACCTGCCCGCCTTTCTGATATATTGTTTATTCATTTGATTTATTTAAAAAAGTTTGGTTTTAATTTAAGCATTTTGAATTTAACTGGAAAGGGGTGCTCCTGA
>CAMBFY010000321.1 GCA_945865415.1 Sphingobacterium thalpophilum | reverse complement strand
TCGGCTCTGGTACCACGCATCAGTGCATAATGGGTATCGCTAGAGCCTGCTGGTTCACGATAATTCCATTTTACAGTAACTTTGGCATGAACCCCTTTGATGGTATAATTAATCTCACCATTTGCCAAAACCGATAAAATACTGTCTTTTACATATTTTTTCAGGTATTCTGGGTAATCGACGCGGGTAACCCGTTTAAAATCTGATGGCGTCAGCGCTGTGGGCCATTCCCTGGAACTTAAAATTTTAATATCCTTTTTATAGTTAAGTATAACTTCAGGAAATCCAGCCCATTGTGACATATCCACAAGGTGGGTGCTTACATCAGTAATTCCATGACCTTGTTGTTCAATGTCAAAGAACCATGCCGGTCTGCGGGCAGGCTCAGAACCTGAAAATTTCAGAAAATGGTGTAAATTTTCCTGAATAAGCGATGGATCCTCCCGACTTCCATTTTTAAGTTTCCCAAACAATTCAGGCATTGCTGCAAGTTCCCTCTGAAGGATGTTGCTGATATCATAGCGAAGGTCCATAGGGTCAAAAATCAGCACCTTGTTTTCTTGAGCTAGTTTGAATGATTTTTTCAATTTTGCAAAATCTTCAGGTGTTACAGCCATGGGTTTATCTGCTAAAACATGCATGCCAGCCTCAATGGATCTGCGCATATATTCAGCTTTTTTACTGTTATTCCCTGAAATAATCACCGCATTACCTTTTTTCTCGGCCAGCATCTTTTCCAGGTAATCGGAACCGGTATATACCACCATTTTCCATTTTGTTGGATTGGAAGAGCGGGAATTCATCCCATTAATGCTTTGCAGATAGGTCTCAACATCAGGCCCTGCAGGTGCATACACATGCACTTCCGGATCCAAACCTTCATACATTCTGCCCTGCATATAAGTTGCATGTCCATGACCCGGGTCAAGGACGATCAGTTTGATCAAATTATTTTGTGCAATTCCCTGGATAGGAAATAGGTTAATGAATAGAAAAAACGCGACTAAGGGGAACTTATTTCTCAGGTTTATCATGTTGTTAATACTATCTTTTAAGAAAACAGGGGATATTTTGAACTTTTTGCACTGAACTTTTTAATGTCTGTTGTTACCTGACCGTAAACTAATCAAAATTAAGAGAATTGATTAATTCTGTAGTTCCATAGGTATTCAAATACGATCACTCTGCGCATTCCAGCCCAGTCGGGACCTTTTGTCTATATCCTCTTTGTATCAGTTGAGTAGTTCAAATAATTTTAGCAATAAAGTCTTGATTTCTGGTTCCTGGATCAAGAAACTACTCTTGGATCACAAAGTAATCATAAATCATCCTGGATACTTTAGCCATCGACTTCACTGCGGCTTTATCATTCTCTAATTCTTTTGACAACAATACCAAAATATATTTTCGCCCATCAGGAAGTATCACCATTCCGGCGTCATGATTTACACCGGTAATCCAGCCGGTTTTATGCGCCACTTTTACTTTTTTCGGAAGTTTTGCAGGTATTTTATCGTTAAATTTCTGGTCGAGAAGAATATCAATCATCGCATCGGAGGACTGTTTATCTACTGCATCACCTTGGGCCATTTGGGTAAAAATCAGCATCTGATCGTAAGCTGTGGTCGTATTGTTAAATCCTGCACGGAATGCTTTTGTATCTTCCACACCCCTCAGAACCTGAATATCCACAGCACCCATTTCCTTCATGGTTTTGTTTACATTTTCAGCTCCCACCAGATCGATTATACTATTGGTCGCCAGATTACTGCTTTGAATAATCATGAGATAAAGCAAATCATAAATTTTGACTTTCTTTCCTGCTTTTTCATACAAATCAAACTCACTATCATCTTTTGGATTTAGTGAATAAGTACTTCCATCAACTATACTTTTAAATTCATTTTTAATTTCAAGCGAATCATGAATTGAATATTTCCCTGCTTTGGCCTGTTTATAAGCCTCAATAAGTACAGGAGTTTTCATTGTACTGGCAGCATGAAAATTTATCTTTTCATTGATTAAGATTTCTTCACCGCTAAGCAGATTTTTATAGGCCAGTGCAAAGACTCCCTTATGCTTGGCGAGTTCTGTATTGATTTGGTTCTTAAGTTCTTCCGGATCTTTAGCACTTGATGGCATCATGAAGAGTAGTATTGGCAGGATGAATGAATACATGATAATACTCCGGAATATTAAAGGAGCAATAGCGAATATAGCAATTGTATAATTTGTATTTTTATTTCCTTAAAATATAATGAGTTTATGATCCGGTCAACTAGTTTATTGTTTTGTGCTTTGCTGTTAAGTATGTTTCAGGCAGCCCTTGGTCAGGTAAATTTGAAAAGTGTGGATCTGGCATGGGATCATTTTGATCGATACAAGGAGCCTGTTATCAAAGACCGCTTTTTTAAACATGCAGACGTTGTTTCCCTGATCAGGAAACACGCAACTTCCAATCTGCTTATTTCCGAAGAAATTGGACAATCGGTGAGAGGGAGAAGCATTAATCACTTAACACTCGGTACAGGTAAAACCAAAGTTTTATTATGGTCACAAATGCATGGTGATGAGTCTACTGCAACCATGGCGCTTTTCGATTTGTTTAATTTTCTTCGGGCTGACGATGAATTTAATGATCTAAGGAAATTGATCCTCAGCAGACTGGAACTTCACATCGTTCCGATGCTCAATCCTGATGGTGCTCAGCAATGGAAAAGAAGGAATGATCTTGAGATTGACGTCAACAGGGATGCCAGAATGCTGGTTACCCCAGAGGGCAGGGCTTTGATGAGTCTTGCAAAAAGAATTCAACCTGCAATTGGTTTTAATCTTCACGATCAAAGCACCTTATATTCGGCCGGTCGTAATGATCATACAGCTACTTTATCTTTTCTGGCTCCGGCTTATGATTATCCGAAAAGTATGAATGAGGTTAGAAAAAGGGCTACACAATTAATATTGACAATGAACAAGGCCTTGCAGACAAAGGTTCCGGGCAAGATCGCTAAATATGACGA
>CAMBFY010000320.1 GCA_945865415.1 Sphingobacterium thalpophilum | reverse complement strand
CGAAATACTCAATCCTTCTTCTTCAATCTCTTTTACCACTTTTTGCTTAAAGCTAATACTGTACCGAATTACTTTTCTTGTCGATTTTGTCATCTTTTCCTGTTTTTAAGTTAACTTTATTTGTCAACCTATTTCAGGACAAGACACCTATCGCTTATAACCTACAACTTATAACTTACAACTCAATCCGCCTCGGTAGCCTGAAGGTACATCTCACTTATATCTTCAGAATACTTATTCTCGATTACCTTACGTTTGGCTTTCAAGGTTGGGGTAATTTCGCCTTCTTCAATACTGAATGGATTTCGTTTCACAAGGAAGGACTTCATTCTTTCGAATTTGGCTAATTCAGATGAATACTTGCGGATGTCCTCATTCAGCCAGTCTAGTATTTTCTGATCCCGAATAAAGGAATCTTGTTCCTGAAAGAATTCTTCAGTTAAGTGGAAGGTCTCCTGTAACACTTCTTTCGAAGGGATTAAAATGGCAGTAACGTATTCACGTTTATCCCCAATCAGGAAAATCTGTTCGATCTTAGAACTTTTTAAGTAAGTATTCTCAACAGGGGTAGGATAAATATTTTTGCCATAAGCATTCACCAGCATGTTTTTGATCCTGTCTGTTATCTGCAAATTACCTTTGTAATAACGGCCAATATCCCCGGTATGAAACCATCCATCCTGATCAATTACTTCGGCAGTTTCTACAGGTTTATTCCAGTAGCCCTTCATTACACAATGACCTCTCACAATAATTTCACCTTCAGGGCATTCAAAATGTTCATCAAATGTATGGTGTGTCTGAATGGTCAATATTTTTTTACTATCCACATCCTGTATCGCCACTTCAATTCCTGGAATTATGCGGCCAACAGTTCCATATACCTGACGGTGATATTCTGTCACAGACATAACAGGTGATGTTTCTGTGAGTCCGAAGCCCTCCAGAATCTTTATACCCAGATTCCCAAAGAACTCTCCAACATTTTTGGGCAATGCTGCTCCACCGGAGAGCATGAACTTTAAACGGCCACCAGTTTTTTCTTTTATTTTACTGAATACAAGCTTTTCTGCAATGGCTTTCTGCATACTCAAAGTCGGACCAGGGGTTTTACCTGCCTCCTGCTTTTCGCGATAGATTTTACCGGTCTCAATTGACCAAAGAAAAATTTTAGATTTTAATCCGCCAGCTGAGGTGCCATTCTTCATCGCCTTGTCGTGAATTCGTTCCAATAAGCGGGGAACACAGCTCATGATCGTTGGCTTTACCTCTGCCATATTTTTGGCCAATAATTCAAGGCTTTGAGCAAAGGCAATTTTACTTCCTACGGCACAACACACATGGTAGGTGGCTGTACGTTCGAAAACATGGGATAGAGGCAAGAAAGATAGGAATAAATCATTTTCATTGATCACAGGAATCTGCTCCAAGCAAACCTTTACATTCTGTACAAAGTTGGAATGAGTTAGCATCACACCTTTTGGAATTCCTGTGGTACCTGAAGTATAGATCAGGGATGTAAGGTCGCCCGGCAATATGGCTGCTCTGGCTTCTTCAATTTTTTTCCCTTGTTTTTCCAGAGCAATTTTCCCTTCTTCAATTAGATTGCTCAGACTGATAACACCGGAATTTAAGCCATTTTCGGGAAGGTATTTTTCATAATCATCAAATACAGGGATTATACGCTGTAATTCAGGACAATTGTTGGCAATTCTGATTAATTTCCGGAAAAGAAAAGGATTCCCTACCAAAATTGTTTTGGCTCCTGAATCATTTAATATGTATTCAATTTCGGATTCTGAAAGGGTAGGATAGACTGAAACATTTACTGCACCAATTTGCTGAACACCCTGATCATATAATACCCAGTCCACAGAATTTTCGATGATCAGTGCAAGTCTGTCACCTTTATTAATCCCTATCTCAAGAAAGTAGGCAGAGATGGCATCAGCAGAATCCAGAACCTGTTTATAACTGATTTCTACCCAGGCCTCTTTAACCTTATGCATTAAAAAGGTTGTGTTTTCGTTGTGAACGTACCCAACCACATTTCGAAGTAAATCAGGAACTGTGGTTGACGCTGTGATTGGATTCATTTCAATTATTTTAGGATTTTTTTTAATTAACAAGTATAACAGATTAGCAGTAAAAATGCAAAAGGCCCTGAAAAGGGCCTTTTGCGTTGATATACAATTTGTTACGAATTAACAGATTCCAAAATTTATAATTAAACCGAAAAACTTTCCCCGCAACCGCAGGTCCTTGATGCATTTGGATTATGAAAATTGAATCCCTTACCATTTAAACCATCCGAAAAATCAAGTTCAGTACCTGCCAGATATAAAAAAGATTTCATATCCAATGCCAGACGAATACCCTGATCCTCAAAGAATTGATCACCAGGTTTTTCTTCATTATCGAAGTCCATTTTATAAGATAAACCTGAACATCCTCCTCCCTGAACAGAAACACGTAGAAAATAGCCTGTATCAAGACCATTTTCCTCCATAAGTTCTTCAACTTTGCTTTTGGCTTTATCTGTAACTGTTACCATCTTATTTCTCTAATATCCTCAATAACACTTAATCAGGTTTATTGTGTTTAGTGATGAGATTTAGCTGATTCTAATGCTTCCATTCCGTTTTTAACGCGGTAATCATTGATTGCTGCTTTAATAGCATCCTCTGCCAAAACAGAACAATGAATTTTTACCGGTGGAAGAGCAAGTTCTTCAACAATATCCATGTTGTCAATTTTCATTGCATCATCTATTGATTTTCCTTTCAACCATTCAGTTGCAAGTGAAGAGGACGCAATCGCCGATCCGCAACCGAAAGTTTTGAATTTAGCATCAGTGATCATATGTTTATCGTCAACCTCAATCTGAAGGCGCATCACGTCACCGCATTCAGGTGCACCAACCAGTCCGGTTCCTACTTTTGAACTGCTTTTATCAAGCGTACCAACGTTACGTGGGTGGGTATAATGATCAATTACTTTTTCTGAGTATGCCATAGTTTCTATTTTTTTGTA
>CAMBFY010000319.1 GCA_945865415.1 Sphingobacterium thalpophilum | reverse complement strand
AATAATGGTTTCCCCGACTTTATTACTTCCATAGCCTGTTCAACACGTGGATGACCATCAAATGTCATCAGCATAACCGCATCAACTTTGGAAAGTAAAGCTTGGATGGAGTCAACAAGTTCGATATTATTCTCCTTCATTTTTCCAACATAAGTTGGGATTTGTTTGATACTGGATTCTATTTTTTTGCTACCATGAGGATAGGCAGCGGTAACCCTGAAGCCTTCGAAGGAATTATCCCAAAGCGGCTGCACCACATCATATCCTGGTCCGGGTATATTATTAATGTGGCTTATAATCATGGTTACCTGCGAAGTGTCTAGTCCGATTATACCGATTCTGATATTTTTTTGTAGTTTATTATCGGCCAACACCTGAATCGAATTAATTGAAGCTAATCCTGCCCCTGCGATTGCAAGACCGGATAAGAATTTTCGTCTGTCAATATTCTTCATAGTTTATTATGAAAAGGACTATTATTGAATTAATGTTGACTTATAGCCTTAATTTATGGAATTAAAATTGGGAAAGCCAAAATAATTAAGGCGGGTAGATTTAATTTACCCGCCTTAAAATGTAAAATCAGGAAAGTGTATTGAGCAGTTTGTCAATATCAGCCTGATTATTATAGATTGATGGGGAAATCCTTAGTTTATTTCCGAATCGCATGGCCACATGAACCTTCGCCGCACGTAATTTACGCATTGTTTCATCGGGGTCTTTTGCAGTAAATACTATGATCGGACTTTCATTTCCTTCAGGAGTGATCGTGGGGTAGCCTAATTTAGGCATTTCCTTCGCCAGACGGTCTGTTAAGGTTCGGACATAAGTACGGATATTGTCTACTCCTAATGCATGGATATATTTCAGGGAAGCAATCGCACAGGATACCCCTTCATAAGAAGGATAACTAACCTCGTAAATTCCCCGGCCTTTAGCTGGGGTAAAATTGATTTCTGGTTTTGATGGATCGGGTTTATCAGTCCATGGTGCATAATTATAACTGATACCCCCATTATGGTGAGTGGTACGAACTACCGTATCCTGAAGGTCTTTACGTACATACATAAACCCGAATCCTTTACTTCCCATGAGCCATTTAAAGGTTGAACAGGCAGCCAGGTCAATTCCCATAGCTTTCACATCTACCGGTACAGCACCAACCCCCTGAATGAAATCAACGTACAAAACTGCCCCGTTAGCATGAGCCAGATCACTGATTGCTTTGACATCCTTAACCATAAATCCATTGACATTGGAAACAAGGGTAATAGCAACCAGTTTTGTGTTTTTATCGATAACACCTTCAAAGTCTTTGACATCAAAACGCCAATCGTTATGCTTAATGATCTTAACTTTTAAACCATCACGCTGTTCACGCATTTTATAGCTATAGAGACTGGCAGAATAATGAAGATCTGTAGTGACCACATTTCCACCTTTGAAATCCATTCCGTTAAGAATATTATTTTCAGCCTCGACAGTGGTTCTGGCAAAGGAGATTTCATCATTATCTGCATTGATTAGCTTTGCAAAACTATCCTTACATTCCTGTCTGGTATCAGAATAGAGTGGCCACCAGGGTTCTCCGACCTCATTCTTAGCCCACTCTGCATATCGATGCAGAGCTGCAGCAGTGTAAATATTGATTGGGTGCGTTGAAGCATTATCCATATATACTTCCTGTTTTACTCTTGGAAAATCATCCCTGATTTTCGTAAAATCTGGAGCAATACTTGTAATATGGGCGGGCATTACATCCGGATCGATAGTATTTATGTCCGACTTGAATGAACTCATTGTTCCCAGTCCGATTGTGGTTGCACCCACTCCCGCCAAGGATTTTAAGAAGGTTGATCTTTCCATTTTGGTTTTATTTTATTATTAGTGTTTCCTGAAAATATTTAGTAAAGGGTAAACCGATATTATCGGTTTACCCTGCTTAATCTTATTTCAGTATACCAGTTTTGAAACGTTAAGATTGAGTATGTACCTGAATATCTTAACGTTATTAATTAACTTGTTACTTTATTTTATTTCTACAATATTATTTTATAAAAATTCATTTTATTAGTAACCCGGGTTTTGGACCATGCTTTTGTTCACATCAATCTCAGATTGAGGTATTGGTAACAGGTATTTTCTTAGTGGATAAAATGTTCTATTCTCAACCAGAATATATCCAGTGCCCCAGGTAACAGCACCTGTTGTAGGATTTACAGTTCCTAAACGACTTCCAAAAAATGGCCCGCTCATTACTGCAGGGCCAAGATCCCAGCGTTTTATATCAAAATATCTCAAACCTTCAAAAGCCAGTTCAACCCTTCTTTCGCGACGAACAAGTTCACGAGTCAAAGCAGTAGCATTTTTTTGACCTGCGCGGGTCCTGACTCTGTTTAAGTACTCAAGTCCCAATACCAGATTTTGTCCGCTTTCCATAGCCGCTTCAGCATAAGTTAAGTACATCTCTGCTAATCTGATAACCATGATGGGTGCATCAAAATTCTGACGTTCAGCATTCTGAATCCCCGGATCCAGATACTTTTTTGACATTTGAGCTGCCTTGGAGCCATCATTAAGATAATAGTCAGGGTTCGATTTGCCGCTAATCTGAGGATCAAGTGCAGAATAAATTCTTCCAAACCAGGTTGAACCAGGAAAAGCAATAGACATAGCTAATCTTGGGTCACGGTTTGCAAATGGCATATTAGGGTTGTATGCAGGATCTTCAGTTATTTTCAGACCATTACTTGTTTCATATTCATCCAGGATACTTCTGGAAATTGCATTTTCAGAATAACCGCCCATCCATGCAGGAAGTCGCTGCCATGGAATAGAAGTTGAATAATCATTCAGAATATGCTGAATTTCGGCAATTGCCTCCTTATTATTTGCTTTATTCTGACGATAAAACAATTGCTCATAATTTGGATAGAGCTCATAAACTCCCATATCAATCACGGCTTTTGAGGAAGCCATGGCATCTGCGTATTTGCCCATATAAAGCTCTAATCTTGCTTTTAATGCTATTGCTGAACC
>CAMBFY010000318.1 GCA_945865415.1 Sphingobacterium thalpophilum | reverse complement strand
CGGCCTGGCCCATGATGAGGCGCACTTGCCTGCCAGGCTGCCATTAAAATATTTTTATTGCCAAGCATCAATCCAGCCGACTGTGGTCCGCGAATTGTTTTACCCCCGCTGTAAGCTACAATGTCGGCTCCTCTTTTCAAATGAACAGGCGGAATTGTCAGACTTTCTGCCGCTGCATCCATCAATATTGGAATATTCTTTGGCCTCGCAATTGCTGCGATTACCTCCAGTGAAAGAGGCTGACCTGTATCTGAAGCAGCGCCTGGGGTTCCTGAGGTAAGATAGATCATTGCAGTTTTCGGATTGATGGCTTTCTCAAGCTCGGTGGCAGTGGCAACAGTTATGATTTTTACCCCAACATTTCGAACAGCATGATCATAATGCTGTCGTGAATATTTGGGGATGATCACTTCAGTTTTCTCAAAGCCGGTCAGGTCAGGAATACGGATAAGTCTTTCAGGGCTGCCACCAGTAACACAAGCGGCAGTTATGTGTTTTACACCAGCAGCACATCCTGATGAAACCATTCCCCATTCGGTCTTGGTAAGTTCAGCAAGCCGTTTTCCAACTGCTTCTGCAAGCTCGTCAAGCTGGACAAAATTATTACTTGCAGCGTCGAGTGCCTGCTTTACTTTCGGAAGTTTAATGGATCCTCCAATTATCGTAAATGAACCCCGGCAATTTATAATTGGTTCAACACCCATGGAGCGATATATATTCTTCTCATCCATAAATGAACCTAAGGTAACTTCATTCAAATTTTCCAAAGTTCCATTTCCTAAAACAGATTCTGCCCCTTCGGCAGATAGCACATTTCCAACCACAGGCAATAAGGCAAGACCTTTGATTAAACTTCTACGTTTCATCTATAATTATTCTATTTGTTGTAAGTATTTGCGGCCAGTCCATTAAGATCCCATACAATTCTACCGGCACGTACTGTTAATTCTGCTTCAAGTTTACCACTTCCTTCGATCCTGTTTTGGCCAGAATCTACAAAACCAAATTTGCCATTAACTATACTGAGAACTGCAATATCTGCGACTGATCCTTCAGATAAATTTCCTAGATCTTCACGCTTAATAGATTTAGCAGCATTCCAGCTTCCACGGGCAATTATCTCCGGAACACTCATCCCAATGTTCATATATTTTGACATCACATTCAGCATATTTTTCATTCCTGAATTCATACTCGTACGATGTTCATCGGTCCCAAAAGAATTTGGCCAGAGCCCCTGCTTAAATGCCGGAATTGCCTGATTAAACCAAAATCCAGCTCCCCCATGCCCAACATCGAAAAGCACTCCTCTTTTCTGTGCATCTAAAACAAAGGGCCTGACCTTACCTTGTTCGTCTACTACGGTCATCCGTTCTGAGACATTTTCAAAAGCATGGGTGATAATATCACCGGGGCGCATATGATCCAACTGTTCCTGAAGGGTGTACTGAGGCATATGACACTCAACAAAAAGCGGAGTATTAGAAATTTTTGCAGCCTCAGAAGCACGCTCAAAAGGAATCCAGCTTTTCCCAATGTAATGACCGACTCTAGTACCTACAATATAGTCCTTGTATTTTTGAAGTGCTTCGGTAGTCTTTTGAACGCTCACTGTCCCCATATCAGGTTCAAAACCAGAGCCTGAACTAAATCCTGTTTCGAAAATATTAATCCAGGCAAGAACACGTGTTACAGAGGGATCAATCACTTTAGTCTTAAATTCCGGGAAATTTCTCCATCCGGTGGTCCCTGCATCAACAACTGTTGTTATGCCCGAACGTAATGCAAAAGCATCAGGCAACTGACTGGATTGACCATCAGAAAAACCTGGATTACTTCCTGCAAAAACATGAGTATGGATATTGATCAAGCCTGGTGCAACAATGAGACCACTTACATCAAGCACCTTTTTGGCAGCTGAAGAAGGAATATCGGCCGCCACCCTGAATATTTTACCGTCCTTGACAGCAATATCCATTTTAGCATCTATATTGTTTTTAGGGTCAATCAGATGACCTCCTTTCAAAAGAATATCGATTTCCTGTGCATTACTTGTCTGAATGAACAAAAAAAGAGAAAAAACAATAAGGGCTTTTCTTTTCCAATGGAACAAGCATTTACTAAGTATTATTAAATGTGTCATTCTTTTTCTCTCCAATTTTAGACGACTGATTTATTGAAATTTAATAATCCCAAAGAACTGCGGTAAATGAAATTGCGGCTTATCGTTTTTCACTTCGTTCCATGTAATGTAATGCGGATTGGAATTAATTTCAGCGATCTTGTAGAAATTCGCTCTCCAGGCAACACCCGGCTTAGGGCGAATTACATTGGTATATTTTTCTAGCATATTCAATGGAATTTTGAATGACATTGTCCAGGTTACCTGCTCCGTTATCTCTGTATCGACTACTTTTGGTAAAGAGGCCTTAATCTGAATTTTCTGAATATCCTCGACAGTAGGCCTGTTCTTTTTATGATGAAGCAATGGGGTTCCACCGCAATTGATCTCAAGATTAAAGTAGTTAATTGGATTATCGGCCTCAGGTGAGAAAAAGAACTCCACTGCAGAGTCTCTCCAAACTGGTCCGTTTATTTTTTCAGTGACACTTTTTACATAACGATCTTTAACTCTGTATATGACATAAATATGATCATTGTCATAGGTCATTTTGACATCTGCTTCAGGCTTAAATGCCGGAATTTCACCCATGTAATTTCGGATTTTGATAGATTTAATCTCTTTCCAGCCAGATTCATTCCATCCATCATTCACATCAACTGTTTTAGCTGATTGCTTAACATTATAAACAAGAAAATCGGACGAATTATTGGCAGCGCCTTGCTGAGCGCTTGAGGTATTTACTAAAAGCAGGAAGACAATAGAAAAAACGGAGGCAATTTTTATTTTTTTCATTCAATTTAATATTTAAAATGATTAAAAGGTTCAAAATCGGGTATCGCAGATTGGTTTTAATTGCGCATACAACATTGTTTAAATAAAACTGCCGGCTTCTTACTCGATATAATAAACCGGCAGGG
>CAMBFY010000317.1 GCA_945865415.1 Sphingobacterium thalpophilum | reverse complement strand
CAGACTCTGGTTAAAAATAAATTGAGAAGCAGGGTAGTTCTCCAGACTGATGGACAGCTAAAAACAGGTAAAGATATTGCCATTGCCACACTTTTAGGGGCTGAAGAATGGGGTGTTGCAACTGCAGCATTGGTTGCTGGAGGATGTATCATGATGCGTAAATGCCATCTCAATACTTGTCCGGTTGGTGTTGCAACCCAAGATCCTGAACTTAGAAAGCTGTTTTCAGGTAAACCGGAGCATATTGTGAATCTGTTCCGATTCATTGCCGAAGAATTACGTGAGATAATGGCAGAACTCGGATTCAGAACCATAAATGATATGGTTGGAAGGGTTCAATTCCTTAAAATGCGTGATGATGTGGATCATTGGAAGGTGAAAAATATTGATCTTTCGGGTATTTTATATCCTATGGATAATCCATCAGGAATGACACTTTATAATAGCGAAAAACAAGATCATAATCTAGATGATGTACTGGATTGGGAACTGGTTAAAAAAGCCGTTAAAGCTATTGAATCCAAAGAGCCTGTATTTGCATCCTTTAATATAAAGAATACTGACCGGACAACGGGTACTATCCTTACTAATGAAATTACCAAGAAATATCAGTCGGCCGGACTCCCACAGAATACCATAAACTACACATTTACAGGTTCAGCCGGACAAAGTTTCGGTGCTTTCTGTACCAGGGGAATTTGCTTTGAACTGTGTGGTGAAGCGAATGATTATGTTGGCAAGGGACTTTCGGGAGCCCAGTTGGTAATTTATCCTTCTAAGAAAAGTAAGGTATTATCTCAGGAGAATATAATTATTGGGAACGTAGCATTATATGGAGCAACATCAGGTGATTTATTCGTAAGGGGACAAGCGGGTGAACGTTTTGCTGTCAGAAATTCAGGTGCCATTGCGGTTGTTGAGGGTGTTGGTGATCATGGTTGTGAATACATGACTGGTGGAAGAGCCCTGATTTTGGGGAAGACTGGTCGGAATTTTGCCGCTGGAATGAGTGGTGGAATTGCCTGGGTGTATGATTCAGACAATTCTTTCGTGGAAAATTGTAATACAGAAATGGTTGACCTTGATCCATTATCTCCAAAGGATGAAGAAGAAATTCTGAATCTTTTAAAAAGACATGTTCAGCTTACTCAAAGTCAGGTAGCTGAGTATATTATTGACGATTGGGCACAACAATCTTCATCATTTATCAAAGTATTTCCGAAAGAGTACAAAAAGGTTTTATTACAAAAAGAATTACAGCAATCAGCAGGATAATGGGAAAAGTAACAGGATTTAAAGAGTTTGACAGGGAGCTACCTAAGAAAATTGCCCCTGCAGAACGTTTGGAGAATTATAATGAATTTGTTCAGGATTATCCGGCTGAAAAATTGAATGAGCAGGCAGCAAGATGCATGAATTGTGGAGTGCCTTTTTGCCATTCAGGATGTCCGCTAGGAAATGTTATTCCGGAGTTTAATGAAGCAGTTTACCAGGGTAAATGGGAAGAAGCTTATTTGATTCTTAATTCAACCAATAATTTCCCGGAGTTCACCGGTCGGATCTGTCCGGCACCATGTGAGGGCGCTTGTGTTTTGGGTATCAATAAACCACCGGTTGCCATTGAAGAGATTGAAAGACACATCATTGAGATAGCCTATTCAAAGGGTTACGTAAAGCCTAATAAACCTATATTACGAACAGGAAAAAATGTTGCTGTTATTGGTTCGGGTCCTGCAGGATTAGCTGCTGCTGCTCAACTGAATAAAGCTGGTCATACGGTTACTGTATACGAGCGTGATGATCGTCCCGGAGGACTTTTACGTTACGGAATACCTGATTTTAAATTGGAAAAATCCGTAATTGACCGCCGACTGGAATTAATGGAGCAGGAGGGTGTTAAATTCGTTTGTAATGTGGAGGTTGGAAAGCATGGTGACATGAAGTCCTTTATTGATCAGCATGATGCAGTAGTTGCAGCTGGAGGATCAACAATCCCCCGTAACCTTAACATTCCTGGCCGTGATTTAAAAGGAATACATTTTGCAATGGATTTTCTTAAACAACAAAACAAAACCGTTGGTAATATATCATTCAAGGGTGAGCGTTTTCTTGCAACAGATAAGGATGTTGTGGTGATAGGTGGCGGTGATACAGGATCTGATTGTGTTGGGACCTCTAATAGGCAGCATGCAAATACAGTAAAGCAGTTTGAATTAATGGTTCAGCCTCCGGCAGCCCGAACAGATAATATGCCCTGGCCAACCTATCCGATGATTCTGAAAACTACCAGTTCTCATGAAGAAGGATGTGAGCGTTTCTGGGGGATCAATACCAAATCTTTCCTGGGTAATGAAAACGGTGAACTAAGGGCAATTCTTGTTTCTGATGTGAGTTGGGAACTGGATGCATTGGGTCGCCCGGTAAAGTTCAATGAGATAAGTGGATCTGTACGTGAAATCCCTTGTCAGCTTATACTCTTAGCCATGGGATTTTTGCATCCCCAATATCCCGGATTTGTAGAAAATGCAGGACTTGAGCTTGATGGAAGAGGAAATGTAAAAGCAGAGGAGGGGCTATATCAAACCAATGTTTCTAAAGTATTTACCGCAGGTGATATGCGTAGAGGACAATCTCTGGTAGTTTGGGCAATTTCTGAAGGCCGCGAAGCCGCCAGAAAAGTAGATGAATTCTTAATGGGGGCAACTACATTGCCAAGTAAAGATAGGATCAATGAATACGTAACTTCATGATGTGAGATGTGAGATATGAGATATGAGATATGAGATATGAGATATGAGATTTGAGATATGAGATATGAGATTTGAGATATGAGAGAATCAGGAACCAAGAGCCAGGACAAAATTGTGGTTCATTGGAAATTTTATACTGAGGGATATTGAATAATACCAATCATTTTATGATTAGTATTATTTACTGATAAAAGATAACCGATAACTGCCAACTGATAACAGACAACATATTCTAAATTCCCGACCCGGCAGACATGAATTTGTCAACTGTCAACTGTCAACTATCAACTATCAATTAAATT
>CAMBFY010000316.1 GCA_945865415.1 Sphingobacterium thalpophilum | reverse complement strand
TCCATTGTCTGTCCACAAAATCACAGGCAGCGGAACAGCCACATGACCAAAAAAATGCCATTCATGTGAGTCTGCAATATGATGCAGAATCATCTTGGAAATGTCTTCATCCTTTTCTGGTTTAGCATCATGTGACTCTGCTGATGTAGCATGCGCCGTATCTGAAGGCGCATGTTCCTGAGAGAATGCGGAAAAACTCAAAAAAAGAATTAAAACTGCATAAACAGTTGTACTGAGGAATTTTTTTGAATTGAAAATATGGCTCAAATCCATTTATTATAAGGAATTTACTTAAATTTTTGGTTGCGCAAGTTACATAACAAACAATATATTTCAAACACTGTATGAAAGAAATATAGATAAAAAAAATTGATGATAAATTTAAGGGGATCAACTGAGTTTGCATTGATATAAACAAAGGCTATTATCATACAGAAAAGCAACTTGATAGTAACACTGCCAAGCAATGCCTGACCGGATGCTTTATCACTAATTCTCATCCTCCAGGATGCAATCAAATAGATACTTAGTGTTAAAATTGCAAATATCCAGAACAATGCCCAAAATTTTGGAATTAATAACTTCATTGCAGGATAATAGAACTGAAATACCAATGGAGTAATGGCCAGAGAAATTGTAAAAAGGATAAAATAAACTATAAAATGAGTAATTCTCATGACTTTAATTGTCTTATGGTCTGATAAATTGACAAAAAGACACCCAGAACACAGGCAATTGCAGTTACCCACTGGGTCTTATGTCCATAATACTGATCAGTCTTATAGCCGATATATGCCGAAAGTCCGATAATCGCCATCATCTGAAATGCAACAGCAGTATATTTCACATAACTATTTAAAGCCTGCTTTTCAGTTTTGTATTCTGCAGGTTTATTGTCCTGCTGATGATCTCCATCATTATGATTCATTACTCCCGTTTTAATGCCTCCAAAAATATCAAAAATAAGAACCAATTTCTGTTCTAAATCGGTATCAAATTTACGCCTTATCCCAGACTGAAAGAGTTTTATATCTGAAAGAGTTTATATTTATCTCTGCAATAAAATATCTTTGCAGAGATTCTGTTATATAATTCAAGCAAGACTAATTTGAATTCAAATATTCTGACTGCTTTCCGTTTTTTAATCCCGGGCTGCCTTTTTTGCTTTGGCCTGTTATCCTGCAGCTCACAGAAAGAAACTGTAGCCAGCAGAGGTATGCAAAACTTAACAGCACATTATAATATTCTTTATAATGCAAAAGAACTGATAAACAAAAGTGAAAATAACATTCAGTTAAATTACACGGATAATTATGACAGGTTAATTTCTGTATATAAAGAACCCAATGAAAGTCTGTCACAGTCGGAATTAAAAAATCTGGATGATGCAATCTTCAAGGCAAATACCATCGCAAATGAAAAATCATTAAGTAAATACGTAGATGATGCGTATTTCCTGATCGGGAAATCAAACCATTTGAGGTCTAATTTTTTTAATGCAGTTGAATTCTTTAACTATGTTTATATAAATTATCCAAAAGAAAAAGAAATCAGGCAGGCTGCCCTTGCCTGGAAGGCAAGATCTTTGATTGCATCCGAAAGATTAGAAGAGGCTGAAGTTACTTTAGACACTGCACTCAAAAATATAGATTCAGAAAAAAAATCTGCTGCAGATGTTTATGCAAGCCGTGCACAACTTTACATTTATTCAAGGGAAGATAAACAAGCTATAAGCTCATTGGAAAATGCATTAAAAAAAGTCAAAAACAAGCAGAAGAAAATCCGCTGGACCTATCTTCTTGCCCAGTTATATGAGATCAATGAAGATCCACAAAAAGCTTTGGTAAATTATACCAAAGTAATTAAAAGCAATGCCCCGTTTGACATGGCATTTAATGCAAACCTTAGTCGCATCAATCTTAAAGCTGAACTCAATGGTGATACTTCAGGTAGCACCAAAGAAATTATGTTACTTCTTAAAGATGATAAGAACAGGGAACTTATTGATCAGATTTATTATGAGATTGCAAATAGCTATGCGGAAGAAAATGATTTTGAAAAAGCTATTGAAAACTATAACATAGCCATACAAAAAAGTGTGAAAAATATGAATCTTAAAGGACTCGCCTATGCCGAGCTGGCTGAGATATATTTTCGTCAATCAGATTTCATCAGAGCAAAAGCCTATTATGACAGCACCTTAACCAGCCTCCCAAAAACTTTTCCTGAATATTCTCTGATTAAAAGAAAGGCTGATAATCTGGAATTGCTTTCCAATGGTTTGACCATCATTGGCAGAGAAGACACGCTTCTAATGCTGGCCAGATTACCTGATACTGAGCGTAAGGTAAAAATCAATAATATAATTCTTGATCAGATTAAAAAAGCAGAAAACAGTTTAAGCACAACTATTGCCGGAACCAGTACTATCTCTTCCGGCCAAAGTTCCTTCAGTTCAGGCGATAAAAGATTTTATTTTAATAATTCTTCCGCATTAAGTCAGGGACTGGCTGACTTTAAAAAGAGATGGGGGCCAAGAAAACTGGAAGATAACTGGAGAAGAAGTCAAAGGGTTATAACTGAGCTGCCTTCAGCACTTCTGCCAGAACCGGGAAGTTCCTCAAACCCATTTCAGGCAATGAACGAATTAAAAACAGGGCCTGATACAATAGCACTGATTAAAGAATATCTAAAGTCGGTTCCACTGAGTGCTGAACAATTGGCTGAATCAAACCAGAAAATTGCCTTAGCGCTATATGATATTGCTAATTATTATCGGGATATATCTGCTGATACTGTTGAAGCGGTAAAAACTTATGAGCAATTACTAAGCAGATTTCCAGAGAATCCAAATAAGTTGGCAGTTTATTACAACCTATACAGACTTTATAGCACAGCAAATAAGAAACGATCGGATGAATATAAAACTATATTGTTAAGTAAATTCCCGGATTCCCCATTTGCGAAAATAATTTTAGACCCGGATTTTAATAATAAGCTTGACGAGCAGGAAGCTACTTTTAACCGACTTTATAACAGCATTTACGATCTATACGTCAA
>CAMBFY010000315.1 GCA_945865415.1 Sphingobacterium thalpophilum | reverse complement strand
TCCCAATGAAAGATATCCTGCAAAAATACATTCACCGCTTAGTAGCCATTTCCAACGTTTATCAGTGCCTTTGGCTAAAGAATAAATGGACACAGAAATTATTAGAATCGATAAAATAAATACAAAAAGTAGTGCACTGTAGGAGGTATCAAAAAATTTCCAAAAGGAATAGAAAAGCGATTGATATTCTGGAAATTCATCAGTCTTAAGCTCCGAATAAGCCAAGGTAAATACCAAGTATAACTGTATCAATATGCCAATTGCGACTAATGCTCTTTTCATATCATAGATATTTTCCTGTGATTGATGTTATCCATCCAGGATTATCCCGAGTCTTATTTCCCAAACGGCATTTTAGGCATGCCCTTCATCATCTTAGCCGCCGCTGCAGGGTTGGAGAATTGCTTCATCACCTTACGCATATCTTCAAACTGCTTGATCAGCTTGTTCACTTCGGTAATATTGGTGCCTGAACCTTTTGCAATCCGAGTCCGGCGATTTTGATTGATTGAATCAGGGTTTTCCCGCTCAAACGGAGTCATGGATCGGATGATGGCTTCAATTGGTACAAAGGCATTATCATCAATATCAACATCCTTAATCGCTTTTCCAACACCCGGTATCATACCCATCAGATCCTTCATATTACCCATTTTCTTGATCTGCTGAATCTGGCTCAGGAAATCATTGAAATCGAATTTATTCTTACGGATCTTTTTCTGAAGTTCGGCAGCTTCCTTATCATCAAACTGCATTTGAGCACGCTCAACAAGGGAAACCACGTCACCCATACCGAGAATACGGCTGGCCATCCTGTCGGGATAGAACACATCCAGGGCTTCCATTTTTTCACCTGTACCGATGAATTTGATGGGTTTGTTTACAACTGATTTAATAGAGAGCGCAGCACCGCCACGGGTATCACCGTCTAATTTAGTTAGCACTACTCCGGTGAAATCAAGACGATCGTTAAAGGCTTTTGCAGTGTTTACAGCATCCTGACCAGTCATGGAATCGACCACGAAAAGAATTTCATGCGGATTGGTTTGGGCCTTAACTTCGGCAATCTCTTTCATCAAACCCTCATCAATTGCCAGTCGACCGGCGGTATCGATGATTACCACATTTTGCCCGTTCTTTTTTGCTTCCGCTATCGCCGCTTTGGCAATGCCAACCGGATCTTTGGATTCACGATCAGTAAATACCGGAACCCCGATCTGTCCGCCAAGCACTTCCAGCTGATCGATCGCTGCCGGACGATAAACGTCACCCGCTACCAGTAATGGTTTTTTATTCTTTTTGGTAACCAGGTAATTGGCAAGCTTACCTGAGAAGGTAGTTTTTCCCGCACCATTTAATCCGGCGATTATGATGATCGTTGGATTTGCTGAAATCTTTAATTCCTCAGCTGTACCACCCATCAGGGCAGCCAGCTCATCATTCATCAATTTGGTTAATAGCTGTCCCGGAGAAATTGAGCTGAGTACATTCAGTCCGAGTGCTTTTTCTTTTACATCATCAGTAAAAGCTTTTGCAGTTTTATAGTTAACGTCGGCATCCAGAAGAGCTTTTCGTATCTCTTTCATGGTTTCGGCCACGTTGATTTCTGTAATACTTCCCTGACCTTTTAGAACCTTAAAGGCTCTGTCGAGTTTATCCTGTAAATTTTCAAACATCTTATTTATCAGCTTTTAACAGGTGCAAAGGTATGATTTCTAGCTTACAGGACTAAAATAATTGTTTATTCTAGTAGAAATGGTCAAATATCATTTAAGATTTTTTATTTTATTGATTATCTGCAGCTTGCAAAGAAATAAATGATTTTCAATTAGATATTTTTTTGGATTTCTAATTTGCAAAGCGATATACG
Organism: Sphingobacterium thalpophilum; assembly: GCA_945865415.1. Classification (GTDB taxonomy): domain Bacteria; phylum Bacteroidota; class Bacteroidia; order Sphingobacteriales; family Sphingobacteriaceae; genus Daejeonella; species Daejeonella thalpophilum_A. The sequence continues at coordinate 1,190 of CAMBFY010000315.1, read as the reverse complement.
AGTCCGAAGGCCATTGCCTGACTTGCCTGAACCTTGCTTGCCATATCATCATCATAAAGGACAATTCCTGCAAGAGACACATTAATCAGACGATTTACACTTGCGGTTAATGTCAGATCAAGTCTGTTGTCAATTCTGGATAATGTTTCGTAATTGGCAAAAACGCTATAGCGGCTTTTGAGATTTAAGTTTTTTGCGATATCCTTATCAAAGGAGCTAACCAATTGAAATGCGAGCTCATTTCTAAAATTCTTGCCAGGCACAACACCAAAATTCTTTGGGTTGGTCAGGTACAGGTCTTTATCAAGTACAAAAGTCTGACGGGCAGTTCCGGTACCGATACGAAGGAAAAAGTGCTTGACTGGCTTGTACTCAAATCCAAAAGATTGTGTCAGATATCCCGGTGCCATAAATTTGGAGAGTAATGTTCGCTTTTCGTTCCCCTGGGCATCTTTTGAAAAGCTAAATCCCAGATCAAACTGAGATTCAAAGTTAAGGGATCCGAAGAAATACCAGGTTTTAGACAATTTTAAAGCTACTTTATTATCCAGGAAAATTCGGTCAATTGTTTTTCGCGCGAGTTGTCCCTTATTGTTTAGAGTACCATATTGAAGGATAAGTTCGGATGCAAAGTTTTTATCTTCTTTAGTATAATCAGTTTTATACGAAAATTGTCCGCCCAATGAAAGGGAGTTCACCCCACCCGCGCCCCAGTTATCACTAAATGCGGCCTGATTGATGTTCAATCCAAAGGAAGTGAGGTTACGCCAGTAATTTACTTTGAGGTCTAGCGAGGGTTCAGCATTTAAAACAACCGTTTCAGGGAATAATACCGGTCTTCTGACAGGCAGGGTATTTTTTCGGGGATATTGCTTTAATCCTTTTAAAACAACTGTATCAGTCTTATTAGTAGTATTCTGAGAATAAGCTGATAGAGCAAATCCTGACAATAAAAAAGTAGCTGTTAAAAATTTGAAAAGCATTTAGCAAATAAAAACAAAAATGACCTCTTTTTGATATGTTTTTTGAATTTAGCTAAATTCTAACCTGAGTTCGATATAAGAAAGTATAAAAGGCGCCGTTTTAATTCTTCTCATGAGGTCCAGAAGCCAAATTATTTGATTTTTGAAACCAATGCCTGCGTTTTATAGCTTAGTTCAGCCCTTTCCTACGGAGTATTTCCGGCAAGA
>CAMBFY010000314.1 GCA_945865415.1 Sphingobacterium thalpophilum | reverse complement strand
AAACAAGTAATGATACGGATTCCTTCTTACCGAAATATCGCAGACAAGAAAACAGAGATGTTTGAAGCTGTTAAAAATTCAAATCTGGATGCCGTTTTATCATCATTTGATATCAAAGCTATCAATAAAGATTCCAATTCGGTTGTCATTGATGTAACTGATCTGTACGCAAAGGATGTTCAATCGTTGGGTTTACCACAGTCAACACGTACTCAATACAAAATAAGCACAATGGATGATACTCGTACTTTTATCGACACGATCAAATCCTTTCCAATTAATATTGAGGTTAGTTCTTTAAAAACATACCGTGCTTCAGATCCTCCAGGAGATAAATCAATTGGATCGGTGACAGTAGAGGTTCACAATTCAATGCTTTTGTTACCTAAAGTTCCATATAAACCACGTTTTTCAGATGACAGGGTTGGGTTTTTCGGACAAAGCCAAACAGATTACGGATTGGATGCACAAAAAGCACAAGTTACACGCTACATACACCGCTGGAAGCTGGAGCCCAAAGATCCGGCTGCTTACAAACGTGGTGAACTAGTAGAACCCAAAAAGCAAATAATTTATTATATCGATCCTGCTACTCCAGTTAAATGGAGACCTTATCTTATTGAGGGAGTAAAAGACTGGAATGCAGCATTCGAAGAAGCAGGATTTAAAAATGCTATTACAGCAATGGAAGCACCTAAAAATGATCCTGACTGGTCACCAGAAGATGCCCGTTATTCTGTGATACGTTATTTTGCTTCGAACATCCCTAATGCTTATGGGCCGCATATTTCCGATCCACGTTCAGGTGAGATCATGGAATCAGATATAGGTTGGTATCATAATGTTATGAATCTGGTAAGAAATTGGTTTTTTGTCCAAACTGCTGCCATAAATCCTGATGCCCGCAGTCCGAAATTTAAAGATGAAGTAATGGGACAGTTGATTCGTTTTGTATCTTCTCATGAAGTTGGACATACCCTCGGACTTCCACATAATTTTGGATCAAGTGTTGCTTATCCGGTTGATTCATTGCGTTCTCCATCCTTCACTAAAAGAATGGGGGGAACAGCACCGTCAATTATGGATTATGCACGTTTTAACTATATAGCTCAGCCTGGAGACGAAGGAGTTGTATTATATCCCGGAATTGGAGATTATGACAAATGGGCTGTAAAATGGGGTTATACCTGGTTTGATAATCAAACTCCTGAAGAAGAGGCCAAAACACTAAACAAATGGACTATAGAAAGAGCCGGAAATCCAGTTTATTTCTATGGACAGCAAACTGGTAATCCTATCGATCCACGTGCACAATCTGAGGATTTAGGTGATGATGCAATGAAAGCTTCCAAATATGGAATTGCCAATTTGAAACGCATTCTACCGAATATTGAAAAATGGACCTATGAAGAAGGCAAGCCCTACGATAACCTTAGAGAACTATATGGTGAAGTATTAAGCCAATGGAATCGTTACATGGGTCATGTACGTTCAAATATTGGTGGTATTTATGAAGATGATAAAACCTATGAACAAAAGGGCCCTGTATATACCCATGTTGCAAAAGGAAAACAAAAAGAGGCGGTAAAATTCATTACAGATCAGGCCTTTATGACTCCAGGATGGATGCTTGATCAAAATGTACTCAACAAATTTGACAATGCTGGAATTGTTGAGCGTTTAAGACGAACACAAGTTGGTGTTCTGAACGGAATTCTTGATTTTGGACGATTAAACAGAGTTATCGACAACTCAGTAAAAAACGGAGTAAATTCTTATCCGATGGATGAATTGTTTGCAGATCTACGAAATGGCATTTGGTCGGAACTAAAAACAGGCTCAAATTTAGATACCTACCGCAGAAACTTGCAGCGTGCCTATATTGAAAGGATGTCATATCTTCTAAATGAAAATGAAGCTTCAGTTCCTCCTCAATTTGCAGCTTTCGCCGGACCACAGATTGATGTTTCACAATCAGATATCCGTCCGATGGCCAGACAGGAACTTAAATTATTAGCAGTCCAGGTTAGGTATGCTTTACCTAAGTATTCAAATCCAGTGTTGAAAGCCCATCTTGAAGATGTTCTTGTACGAATCGAAGAAGCTTTGGATCCAAAATAATAAAATCACAATTTACATTGAAGCCCCGGAAATGATTTTCCGGGGCTTTATATTTTATGAGTTTTGGTAACTTAGAGGACTTGTTTATTATTATGAAATTTTTAATATTTCCTGCACTGTTTCTCTTATTTTTTAATGGCAAAATTTTTGCCCAGTCTGACTCTCTGGTTGTATCAAGAGCCAATTGGAAAAAAGAGAAAATAGCAAATGGGGTACTTTTAAAAACTTTTTGCTTTAATAAATCACTCTTTAATTCTAACCAAAATGTAAGTGTGCTGGAAATAAAGCAAAAAAATAGCTTGCTCTTTGACTTAGGTTATGATCCTAAAATACTTATAAAAACCAGTGATTTTGGTAAACAAAACAATGCCCTAGCAGCATTAAACGGAACATTTTTTGATATTGCCAATGGTGGGTCAGTAGATTATATTCGGGCGGATGGGGTTCTGATCAATGAAAACCGGCTCGGAAAAAGCGGTAATAGGTCAACACATCAGGAATCTGCCCTTGTTTTTGATAAAGGGAAATTAAAAATTGCAAAATGGAACGGAAGACCTGAATGGGAAGAATCACTCATAGCTGAAGATGTTATGGTAAGCGGTCCACTTCTGATATTGAATCAAACAATTGAAAAATTAGATACAGCAAATACCTTCAGTAAAACCAGACATCCCCGAACCGCTGTAGCGATAACAAAAAACAACCGGGTTCTATTGATTACAGTGGACGGCCGGAATGAAAACTCTGCCGGAATGAACCTCTTCGAACTAACAAAATTAATACGCTGGTTGCATGCATCAGATGCAATCAATTTAGATGGTGGCGGATCAACAACCTTATGGATAAATAATTACAAAGATGGCGGGGTTGTCAATTTCCCAACTGATAACAAGAAGTGGGATCACGAAGGTGAGCGAAAGGTTGCTAATGTTGTGCTTCT
>CAMBFY010000313.1 GCA_945865415.1 Sphingobacterium thalpophilum | reverse complement strand
GGTACAAATGCCAGGGTTTTGGGTAAATATGTGCGGGATGAAAAAGTTATTACCATGGAAGATGCTATCCGGAGGATGACCTCCTTAGCAGCCCAGAAATTTGGCCTGAGTGATCGCGGATTATTATTACCTAACTATGCCGCAGACATAGTAATCTTCAGCGAGTTGGAAGTAAGTGATATGGCTACATTCTTAAAACCACATGCTTATTCAAAAGGGTTTAAATATGTCATTGTAAACGGCGAGTTGGTGGTTGAAAATGAAAAGCATCTGGGGACCAAAAGCGGGAAGGCGCTTAATGGGTTGGGGTACAGGGAGTGAGTTTGTTTGTTGTCTGTTGTCTGACTATCGTACCCAGATAACTGACAACTGATTCGAACAAATGGAAGCCAGTAATTCTAAATTTGAAAGGTATAGACATGAACATATCTTTATAAGATTTTATTAAACAAACAAACTCCCGACCATGGAAAATCTCCTTTAGGACCTACAGGTTCGGGCATATTAGCATACTGCAAAAGTGATACGGGCAAACGATTAAGCAAGGCCGCCGTTTTAAACTTGGAGTGCGAGGCAACTGGATTCCACCCAAATAGCCGGAAGAAGTCTTCACCCTCTTCGGGAGCAAAAACAAGGGGAGAGTTCGCATCAATTAGCAGCGAACCCATCTCTGCATTTATTAATGGCAAAATACCCGGAGACATCAAATCCAATAAAAAAAAATCAAAAGACAAGGTATGAGAAAGATCATAGGAAAGTGTACTGGCATCTTTTTCGGAAAGATACCCGATCAAACCTTCTGCTATAATTAGGGTTTTTAGCTTTCTTACTGCTAAACTTTCAAAAAGCTCGCGCCTCTCACTACGCAAAGAAAGATTCAATGCTATCCGCTCAACTTTACACACAGGAACAATTCCCGCCATCTCAGCATCCATATAATTTATAATTTCTGGAAGATCAACATCAATCCATTTGATTTCAGTGGGCAGTTCTAAACGATAAGGGCGAGTATCAAGGCCAGATGCAAGATTGATTACTTGCTGCACACCATTCTTAACTGTATCCTGAATTATTTTATCAAATAAATAAGTACGTGCAACAAAAGACCAACTATTTTTTCTTCCACTTTGCATTGCCTGCACAATGGATTCTCCTCTCTTACCTGCTAAACCACGTGCATAGTTATCAATGAAAATAGCATCTGCCCGCTCCGTTTCATCTGCCCGGTAAACGGCTACCCAAAGGGCAGTATCTGATATATTTCTAAGAGGCAATTGTAATTTATTTACACTTTGTTAATCCATCTTTTGCAGAAGCATCATCCGGCTTATTTAAAAGTGCCTTTTGAAATAAAATTTTTGCTTGATCTATTTTGCCAAGATATAAATATGACCAGGCCAGCATATGATTCGCATCGTAATCAAAGGGATACATATTAACAACTAATTCAAAATATTTTGCTGCAGTATCATATTTCTTGACATAATAATAATGCACACCCACCAAATAGTTAGCAACTGAGTTGTAAGGATCAATTTTCAAGATCTCCTCATACTTGATATAGGCCTTATCATATTGTTTGGCAGCTGTTGCTGCAGTGGCAAAGCCAGAGCGAGCTTCAACACTGTACTTTTTTTGATTGGCTGCTTTTTGATAATATACCATTGCCTGATCATACATATTCTGACTGTAAGTAAGCCAACCTAAACGGAGATTAAGTTCATAATTATCTTCCTTATAAATTTTGCGAATAGGCACTATTGCCTTATCCAAGTCGCCTTTAAATTCTGCTAGATAGCTTTCGCGAAAAGCTCCCTGCAACTGTTCTTGATTTTGAGCAATAGCACCCATAGCCATAACGATGACCAAAAAAAATAAACCGATTGTTTTAGTTAAAAATTGCATTGTAAACCTCCTGTGATTGATTGTTGATTATATAAAATAGTAGAACTTCCGTATCGAATTTTCACATCATGTGTATAATTCATGCGTAGCATTAATTTTGAGCCAATTGAAAGATAGACACTCGCCCCATACCTTGATTTTTTCTGATCAATATCATCATAAAGATACATTGCATCATTATTTAGCATTGTTCGGTAGGACCCAAACGTGGCATTTCCTTCAAGCCATACTCTTTTAACTGGCGAATACCCCAGCACTTGAGTTAGCGCTAAATCATCAGCAAAAGCTGCCCTAGAAATAGTATAAAATTTAGTGTTCCCTAGCGGATAAGTAGTAAGTACCGCATCAAATTGTTTAATAGATGCAGACCTAATTGTTCCTGCTTGAAGTAAACCCTTTAATTGAATCAACTTCCCAGCATAATTAAGCCCTCCAAAACCAACGAAATTGTGATATAGAAGGTTATTGAAAGGGACATTAAAATAATGAAAGCCCCCAAGAAAAGTAAGATTTCCAGAAACCGCTATATCCGCTTTGGCATAGTAATCTTTTTGATTAATATTGATGGCATTATTATTATTAACGGTCGTTAATGCGGGTTCGTTAATCATTTGATTAAAAAATGAAACCGATTGATGCAGCGTAGTCTTATACCCAAGCAATGTCGTTAACCCAAAACGAGTATAACTTGCATCGCCTCGATAAGTTGCATCTATCGTTTTCTGGCTAAACTCTGCGTCTATTTGAGAAATCTTAAAGGGAATGATACCATTTTCTTTTCGAACAGATTCACCGAGTAGTGAAGCATAATAACGTGCCCCTTGCAAATTGTTGAGTAAAAGATTATTCAAATAGAGGTAGTAAATTGATATTTCATTTTTATTATCAGAACGATAAACGCTTTCATAATGGCGCATACTTTCGCTGTAATTGCCTAACATAAAAGCAGCATAACCAGTTCGCAAACGTAGTAATGGAAAATCTACACCAGAATCAATACTATTTTTTCCATATTTGAACAAATCGGTCCATTGATATTGGTTATATAGTTGAAGCGAAGTTGCATTAGCAGCCTGCAAACTTGAAATTTCCTGCGCAAATGTAGAAGTATACATAATCATTGCTAATAGCGAATTAATCAGCCTTTTTATTTGCATA
>CAMBFY010000312.1 GCA_945865415.1 Sphingobacterium thalpophilum | reverse complement strand
TATTGAGAGGTTCTCGTCTTCGCGAGAATGACGAGTTTTGTTAGTGGGCTAGGAGATTCCAGCCTTCCTGGAATCGAAATATATAATTTGGAAATGCTGTAATATTTTGTTTGTTATCTTATTGAAAAACTGAACCTTAAAAGTATAATAGTACCGAGGGTTGGTTTGCTAGATCCTATTCCAGCTGGAATTAAATACGGTCGTTCGGCTTCAGCCACATGCAATCAATTGAATGAGAAGGTTATAAATAAAAAAACGGCCGGATCTAGAATATCTGGCCGTTTCCTCAAAATTACAATTAAAAACTTGTAGATCCTTAACGCTATTTCCCAGATATCAGACTGCAATCACTGCATGTCTGAAACTCGTTTTTACTTTAGTAAAACATTAGCCTTAAGGTTGATTAACCTTTATTTTGTAAAATTACACTTTTTCATTATTTTTTTTAAATAAGTTTTCCACATTTTTTATAATTATAAATAGTGAAAGCCATTCATTTACAGCATTTTATATTTTTGATGCATTCATTTAAGTGTTTTTTCAAATAACTTTAAGATCCGTTTATACTCGTCAGTCCAGCTCGATGGCTCTGAAAATGCATGATCTTCAACAGGATAGACCGCTAGCTCCCAGTTCTCCTTTTTTAGTTCAATTAGCCTTTGTGAAAGTTGTACGATATCCTGAAAATGAACATTCACATCTACCATTCCATGTGCCATCAACAGATTACCCTTTAATCCATTTGCAAAATAGATCGGAGAACTTCTTTTATAAGCAAGTTCATCATTGGCCGGTTCATTCAGGATATTTGCAGTATATCCATGATTGTAATGTGCCCAGTCAGTTACTGAACGCAGGGCAGCCCCCGATTTAAATACATCCGGTTCATTGAATAAACCCATTAATGTTATGAAGCCTCCATAAGAGCCTCCATAAATACCAACATTATTAGGATTTACATCATATTTATCAATGAGCAATTTAACGCCATCTACCTGGTCAGACAGGTCTTTTCCACCCATATGGCGGTAAATTCCGGTTCTATGATCTCGCCCATAGCCTGAACTTGCAGTATAATCGATGTCTATGACCGTATATCCCAAATCAACAAGGAGGTTATTGAACATATACTCCCTGAAATACTGGCTCCACCAATAATGTACATTCTGAAGGTAACCTGCACCATGAACAAATACTACTGCCGGTTTGGACGGGGCCGGACTTTTTGGTTTGTAAACCCTTGCATATACATTTGAACCATAACGGTTTTTAAAACTGATCAATTCAGGTTCTCTCCATTTATAAGATTCGAATTCAGCGCTGCCAGAGTTGGTGATCTTTTCTGCTTTTGCCCCGGCTTTATTCTCCTGCAGGTATAATTCCCATGGTTTGTTTGATCTGGAATGACGGATCGCGAGCCATTTTTCATCCGGAGACAGACTGACTTCATTGCCTCCTGTCATGGAGGTGAGTTTTACAAAACTTCCTCCAACAACTGGGATTCGATAAAAATGTGTGATACCCGGATGCTCAATATTGGCGGTGAAATAAAAGTTTTTCTTATCGTTGGATAACTGAAGTGTCTGGACTTCATATTTTCCTGTTGTGATCTGTTTTTTATCCCCGGTAATTACATTTTGAACATAAATATGGGAATAACCACTGGATTCACTTTGATAATAGATCGAAGTATTGTCAATCCATCCGATGTTGCTTCCGCCAAAGTAACCACCTACCCCTGGGCCACCAATCCAGGCTTCATCCCGCTGCCTGTCAAGAGGTGTTAACTTGCCGTTTTGGAAATCCAGCCTCATGATCCAGCGGTCTTTATTATCCAGTGCCGAAACACTCACTACTGCCGAAGAGCCATCAGAATTCCAGAATGGGCCATTGATTGATACCTTACGGTCTTCATATTTCTTTGTTCTTTCTTCGAGCTGTTTCGGATAATCCTTCACATAATCTGGTAGATCCTTGATTCCCGGAATATCTTTGGTAGAAATAGCATAAATCGTGTCCCTCTGTATGTCATAGAGATAACTTTCATAAACGGGTAAAGTATTACCAACTTTCGTACGACCGCTGATATCTTCAGTGTATCCGCTTGTGCTTATGTAGTTTGGAACAATGGTATTTTTATTTCCATCCGCACGTTTCATAATCCGAAAGGCGATAAATTTTTCATCAGGACTTATTCGCAAACTGTTCATAAAACTGCGCTCATCCAGGTAGAATTCTTTCGGACCTTTTGGTTCATTTGCTTTGTTTTTTGCCTCCTGCTTTGTTCGGTCAGATTCCCTTTTTTTGATGATCTCAAATTCATTGATCTGATCCTGCCTTAGCCACTGATCCTGTTTTGATAATAGGTTTTCAGGTCTCTTTTTGGTACGGGTAAAATTACTTAGCTGTACTAGTTGTCCACCGTTTATGGAAATGCTGTAAAGGTTATCTCCGCGCTGAAACAGCACTTTATTTTCATTTTTGTCAAACACAGGGTTAGTTTCCCGTTCAATGGTATTGGTTAGTGCTTGTTCTTCACCGGGGTTAATCGTTTTGATAAACAAGTCTCCTTTGTGCTCAAAAAGCACTTTTGTCCGGTCCTTTGTAAAAATGACTGATCCTTTGTCCAGGTTTTTTGTTAGTTCTTCGGATACTTTTACTGGTTTAGGCATATCTGTAGAAATCTTGTACATAGGATCTTCCTCCAGCTTTTCAGGATTCCAGTTAAAATAGATGTTTTTGCTGTTCTCATCCCACTGGATGTTAGAAGGAGATACGCCCATCCATTTTGGATCCCGCATAATTTTTTCTACGCTGAGGTTTCCAAGGTTCACACCAAACGAGGCTAATGGTGTAATCAGAAAAAGGCAAAACAGGATTCTCTTCATCATATTTTTTCAAATAAATTATTTACTATTTACCTCTAAATTGAATTCTGCTTTAAACCGAAGCTCTTTATTACGCTCGAGAATGTAATAAAACTTCTTTTTATCATTACTAAACTCCATAATCCAGCGGTTTGTTTTGGCTGCTGGAATTAAATTTGAGGTAAACCCATCTGCAGGAAAGTATTGTATTAAT
>CAMBFY010000311.1 GCA_945865415.1 Sphingobacterium thalpophilum | reverse complement strand
AAAATTCAATAATAAAATGAAATTAATCAGATGGGGGAAACCCGGACAGGAAAAAACAGGCGTAATTATCAATGATGTAAAATATGATACCTCGGCTTTTGGTGAGGATTATAACGAAACTTTTTTTGAAAACGACGGACTAAATCGTCTGGATGCGTTTTTGAAATCAAATCAAGATAAGCTTAATGGCATAGCTGATTCAGAGCGCTTAGGCTCTCCTGTTGCAAGACCTTCCAAAATACTTTGCATTGGTTTAAATTATGTGAAGCATGCCGAAGAATCGGGAATGGCTATTCCTGCAGAACCAATTTTGTTCATGAAGTCGACCACTTCTTTGGTTGGGCCTTTTGATGATATTACCATACCCAAGAATTCTGTAAAATCAGACTGGGAAGTAGAACTTGCCTTTGTAATCGGTAAAAAAGCCAGTTATGTAACAGAAGCAGAAGCCATGGATTACGTAGCCGGATATTGTCTGCATAATGACGTTTCTGAGCGTGAGTGGCAGTTGGAGCGGGGCGGTACCTGGGATAAAGGTAAAGGCTGCGACACCTTCGCACCGCTTGGTCCCTTTTTGGCAACCAAAGATGAGATCGCTGATCCGCATAAATTAAGATTATGGTTGAAACTGAATGGTAAAATCATGCAGGATAGCAATACTGATGATCTTATTTTTAATATTCCTTTCCTGGTATCCTATTTAAGTAATTTCATGACACTCCTCCCGGGAGATGTTATTTCAACAGGAACACCTGCAGGTGTGGGTTTGGGTTTTAAACCACCCATATTCCTTAAAGACGGAGATGTAATTGAGTTAGGTATTGACGGACTGGGCGAATCAAGACAGGTTGCAAAAGCCTATGCTAAAAATTGATTCACATCAGCACTTTTGGCATTTTGATCCAGTAAGAGATAACTGGATTACGGAGGAAATGGAAGTCATACGACACGACTTCCTTCCTCCTGATCTCAAACCATTGCTCGATGCCAATGGAATACAAGGCTGCGTCGCTGTACAAGCTGATCAATCAGAACAAGAAACAGAATTTCTTCTCAATCTGGCTAGAGATTACGATTTCATCAGAGGAGTGGTAGGTTGGGTGGATCTTTGTTCTCCAAACCTTAAGGAGCGACTTGAGTACTTTTCCCAATTTCCAAAACTCAAAGGATTCAGGCATATTCTGCAGTTAGAACCTGTGGAGTTTATGCTTAAACCCGAATTTAAAAGGGGGATTTCAGCCTTAATGGAATATCAATTTACTTATGATATACTGATATATCCTCGTCACTTGGCCGCAACTCGAGAACTGATACGTGACAATGGCGATCAGGCTTTCATTATCGACCACCTCGCCAAACCTGATATAAAAAACACACTTTTTAATAATTGGGAAGCTGAAATGAAACAGATTGCAGCCTTCGAAAATGTGTACTGCAAACTCTCGGGTATGATCACTGAAGCCGATCATAAAAACTGGAAGAAAGAGGATATTTTTCCATACCTGGATAAAGTTTTCGATTTTTTTGGTGCAGAGCGTTTGATCTTTGGTACCGATTGGCCGGTATGTAAATTGGCTGGAGAATACGATGTGGTTTGCGGATTGGTAGATGAGTATTTGAATAAGTTAAGTGCAAGAGAACAGGAGTTGGTTTGGGGAAAGAATGCTGCACAATTCTATAAACTTTAGTAAATTTCGTCTGGCAATGGTATTGTTTTGTCATTGCGAGTGTAGCGAAGCAATCTCCTTCTGAATGTCATGGGATTGCTTCGTCGTGCCTCCTCGCAATGACCTTTTGTCATTGCAAGTGTAGCGAAGCAATCTCCTTCTGAATGTCAAGGGATTGCTTCGTCGTGCCTCCTCGCAATGAGCTTTTGTCATTGCGAGTGTAACGAAGCAATCTCCTTCTGAATGTCATGGGATTGCTTCGTCGTGCCTCCTCGCAATGACATCCTTTATTGACGCTATTAAACTAAATTTGATAAAAAGAACAAATAATGGACTTAAAATTAAAAGATAAAGTAATACTGGTTAGTGGTGGTGCCAAGGGCATCGGTGAGGCAATTGTCAAAGTTTTGGCTGCCGAAGGGGCTATTCCGGTGATTATTGGCCGTAATGAAGCTGATAATCTGAAAGTACTTGCAGAACTTGAATCAGCAGGATCTCAGGCTTTTCAGATTAGTGCCGAGCTAAGCAAACCTGAGGAATGTGAAAAAGCAATCAGATTGGCTCTGGAAAAGTTTGGCAGGATTGATTCACTGGTTAATAATGCCGGGGTTAATGATAGTATCGGACTTGAGCATGGTTCATATGAAGGGTTTATGGCCAGTTTGCATAAGAATGTAGTTCATTATTATTTGCTGGCACATCATGCCTTGCCATCACTAAAGAAATCTAAAGGAGCAGCAATTGTGAATATCAGCTCGAAAACTGCTGAAACAGGACAGGGTGGGACTTCTGCCTATGCTGCCGCCAATGGTGCCCGCAATGCCCTGACCAGAGAATGGGCTGTGGAATTATTACCTCATAGCATTCGTGTCAATTCGGTAATTGTTTCAGAATGCTGGACTCCTTTGTACGAAAGCTGGGTCAAAACCCTATCAAATCCCGAAGAAAAATTGAAGGATATAGTCAGTAAAATTCCATTAGAAAACCGAATGACTACTGCCAATGAAATTGCGAATACTGTTGCCTTTTTATTGTCAGAGCAATCTTCACATACAACCGGACAGTTGATCCATGTGGATGGGGGATATGTACACCTTGACAGAGCGATAGGGAAGCATTAAACTTAAAGCAAAAAGCTTATTTCCATTATTCCGAATGCAAAGCGGAATCTGTTTAAACGGGTAGTTTTACCCGGTTGAGTACAACATTCTTTGCTTAGATTGGAAATCAAATTCATTTTGTACCAATTCACAACGAAGAAAAAGAAGTACATCACTGACAATTTATAATTCACTAGTGTCCGGTTAAAATAAAATTTCAGATAAAATGGCCATTTTCATTGCAAGAAGTGTATTTTTAAGAGTCTGATACAAAGCAAGCCCCCCTTTAAGTTTAGAATCATTTTTATAGTTTCACTGCCTTGAAATCTGCAAAATTCT
>CAMBFY010000310.1 GCA_945865415.1 Sphingobacterium thalpophilum | reverse complement strand
CAGGTATAAATGCAAGTTTTGTTCAAGATAATCAATCTCTTTCTCAAAAGGGAACCTTAAGAGGTCTTCATGCACAATACGGTGAACATACTCAGGGCAAACTGGTAAGGGTTATAAAAGGCAGGGTTATCGATGTTGCTGTGGATATCCGCAAATCTTCAGAAACCTATGGACAACATGTTGCAGTTGAATTATCTGAAGATAATCAATTGTTGTTTTGGGTACCCCCAGGCTTTTTACATGGCTTTGTTACTCTTGAAGATGATACTATCTTTACATATAAAGTAACTGGTCTGTATGATAAAAACTCAGAAATCGGTGTTATATGGAATGATCCTGAACTGAATATTGATTGGGGAATATCCGCAGAAGAAATAATTCTATCAGAAAAAGATAAAGTACTGCCATTTTTTAAAGATTTGGATAGTCCTTTTAGTGCTTAAACTTAACTTAGTTCAACATAAAGAAGTGTAAAATCACCTGATTTCGATATAAGGAAAAATAAAATAAGAAGGAAATACATGAAATTAGTCTCTGGTTAACAGTAATTTGTTTTTTTGAAAACAAAACCTGTGTAAGAAAGGTCAGTTCAGCTCTTTACTCCGAATTATTTCCGGCAAGAAATCGCGTTCTATCAGAAATTACCAATAGCGGGAAGATACCTCCTAAGGCAAGGTTTATTTTACCCGAAGCTGTTTTTCATTGTGACGGACAGCCCGGCAAAAGAACCACAGCACCTGTCAAATAAACCCGGATGGCAGCTCTAGCTTTATGCCAAGGCAAATTTTTTATCTTAAAAGGCAATTTATGGGCAAAAACTAGGGCAGAATACGGGACTGGCGGGACGAAAGATGCACTGAACTTGCTTTCTAAAAAAAGAGAATGTTAGGATACAAATATATCTCAGCGAGACTTTATATCTAATTCGCATAAAGCTGAAATTTTCCGCTATTGATAAAATATTAAACTTTTAACCTTATTTGATTAGGTTGTACAACTCATCAAGTTTCGGTGAAAGAACAATTTCAATCCTTCTATTCCGACTTCTTACTTCAGAACTTGAGCCTGCTTCAATTGGCTGGTACTCCCCTTTGCCTGTTGCGGTGATTCTGCTGTTTTCAACCTTCTCAACTTCAGTTAAAAATCTCACAACAGAAGTAGCACGTAACACACTCAAATCCCAATTGTCCTTGATCTGGCCAAGATTTACAACTCGCTGATTATCTGTATGACCTTCCACAGATATATTGATATCAGGCTGAGTTTTTAGAACTTTAGCAAGCTCACCCAAAGCTAGCTTTCCCTTATCATCAATAATTATACTACCACTACTAAATAACAATTTATCGGTCAAAGAAACATATACCTTCCCATTTCGAATGTCTACAGTTAAACCACTTTGCTGAAAACCTAATAATGCCTTTTGCAATTTATTTTTAAGAGCATTGGTAGCTTCATCTCTTTTTCGTAAAATATCCTCAACCTCATTCAGTCTAGCTTCACGCTTTTTAAGATCTGATTCAAGCTTCCTTAGGTTCACCTCAAGTTTTTTAATCTCTGAAGAAGAATTTGACCGTAAGGACGTAAAGCTGACATCCAATGCTTTAATCTTTTCCTCAAGATCTGTAATTTTGGTCTGGAGTAAAACACTATCTGATTTCAATCCGGCAATTTCCTCCTCCAGTGAGGTGATTTTAATCCTTGCATCTTCCCAACCAAGGGAAATAGAATCCTTTTTAGCAAGCAGGTTATTATACTTTTTTGTCGACATCACAACACATGAAGCAAACAAACCAGGGACAAAAAACAGGAAAATTGCAGAATAAAAAGACTTTAACATACTAAAAGATTTTATGAAACCGAGTTTCTCAAAAAGGATATAAAAGGATATAATCGTGCGAATCCATCGCAAACATTATCAACAGCACCTGAACCAATCAGTTCTGATTTTGTCAAAGGATGACTAAATGTAAAGCTTTTTAATTTTAAATATTCAATATATGGATGATGTGGTTGATATCCTTTGGGTGCGGTTTTTAATTTATAGTCCTCATCGTGCGAACCAAAATATTTAATGAATTCATTGTCATCCACAATCTTATGAAAATCGGTTCCATTGTAGTCAATTTCCTGGCGTATTGCTTTAAGGTGTTCTCCTTCGGGCATCCAGTATCCACCTGCAATAAGAGATTCTTCAGGATGAATCTGCAGATAATAACCTGGGCCTTTAAAATTCTTCCCATTTTCGGAAAAACCGACGCCAAAATTAGTTTTATAAGGCGTTTTATCTTTGCTGAATCTAATATCACGGTAAATTCTCATCACGCAATTCTTTGAATCAAGGTCTGCCGATATGGAAGGATCAATCTTAGATAGCTTCAAAATCAAGCTATTTGTAAATTCCAGAACATTTGTCCTGGCATTATCATGCCTTGTCTTGTTTAAATGAAACCAATCCCGATTGTTATTAAAATCAAGTTCTTCTAAAAAATCAAAAGTTGCTGAGTTTATCATCGGTATCGTAGTCAGGGTAATACTTAACTTTGGGAGTCAACAAATGAAGCAGTAGTATTCTGGAATACCGGTAATTTATCGGCGTAAGCAATAAAATTATACCAATTATAGTTGAAATATATAACCATGGTGAGGTATCATTTCCGGTTATCAGGTAAGTGAATAATCCAACGTTAAGCATCTCTCCAACAACAAATACATAACTAACATACATTGCACCGTAAAAATAACCTGGCTCAACTTCAAATTTCATACCGCAATGGGAACAACGATCATTAGTTTCCTGAAAATCTAGTCCGTACAAGGTACCCGAGAAAACATCACCTCTTCTACATTTAGGGCATTTGGAAGTTATTATTGCTGCAAATTTCGAAGTTTTTGCCATAGGAATCAGCTAAAGAAAATTAAATAAATCAAAAAGCCAATAGAAATCAAGAAGTAAGTACTTAATTCAAATTAATCTTACTGTCTTTGATATTTAAGTTGACATTTTTACGTCTGTATTTCTTGTACCATAAAAAGCCAACGCCTGCAATTGCCAGATAAGGTGCGGCTAAAAGATATAGGATACCATTGTTCAGGCCCTTGCCCTCAGTATTGCCATTCTTAACAGAATTTT
>CAMBFY010000309.1 GCA_945865415.1 Sphingobacterium thalpophilum | reverse complement strand
GAATTTATTCTACCATTGCTTTCCTGGCTAAAACTATATATTGAAATAAATAAAAGGATAATTGAAAATATAGAAAATAGCTTCATTAATTTATTGGTTTTAACAGCGGGAACTACAGCATAAAATATGCCATAAAATTCCATTATTTAGAATTAGCTTTTTTTTGAAAATAAGGAAATTAATACGGGTTTAATTGCCTTTGCTCAGAAATTTTTAGATTTTATTCCAGGTAGTGCCCTCTTTATTGTCCATCAGTTGTATTCCGATTGAATTTAAACCTATGCGAATCTTATCTGATGTCGCATAATCCTTATTAGATTTTGCTTCTGATCTAAGGTTAATGATAAAGTCAAGTAATTTCCCCATGTCATCTGTTTGATTGCTTTCTTCTTTCAAACCCAAAACGTCGATTACAAAGTCGTCCATCAGCTTTTTTAATGCATTAATATCAGAAGCACTTGCAGCAGTTTTTCCATCATAAATACTGTTGATGATATGTACAGCCTCAAATAGTTCGGCAATTAGAATCGGGCTATTGAAATCATCATTCATTGCAGCATAGCATCGTTCTGTCAAACTTTTTAGATCGACCGCAGAATTTTCCGCAGGGCTTAATTTCTCAATCAGTCCGTAGGCATTGATCAAACGCTTAAATCCTTTATCAGAGGCCTCCAATGCTTCATTTGAAAAATCAAGTGTGCTTCTATAATGTGCCTGAAGCATGAAAAAGCGGACCGACATTGGCGAATATCCCCGGGTCAGTAATTCATGGCTCCCGGTAAAAAGCTCATGAGGTAAAAAGCCATTCCCTTTACTCTTAGACATTCTTGTACCGTTTACTGTCAACATATTGGTATGCATCCAGTACTTAGCAGGCTGAACATGATTACATGCTTGTGACTGAGCAATTTCGTTAGTATGATGTGTAGCTGCAAGATCCATTCCGCCTCCATGAATGTCAAAACTATTACCAAGGTATTTATTGCTCATTGCAGAACATTCAATATGCCATCCGGGGAAACCATTGCCCCATGGAGAAGGCCATTGCATGATGTGCTCTGGTTTAGCTTTAATCCATAATGCAAAATCAAGACGACCACGTTTCTCATTCTGTCCGCCAAGCTCTCTGGTATTTTCTAACAGATCATCTAATTGTCTGTTGGTCAATATCGTATAATTAAATTCCTTGCAATATTTTTCAACATCAAAATAGACTGTACCATTTACTTCATAAGCATAGCCGTTTTGAAGAATTTGCTTCACCATTTCAATCTGCTCAATAATATGACCTGTTGCAGTTGGTTCAATTCCCGGTGGCAAAGCATTAAATAAGCTCATTACATTGTGAAAGCCAAGCGTATATTTTTGAACAATCTCCATTGGTTCGAGTTGTTCAAGTCTGGCTTTCTTTGCAAATTTATCATCCCCTTCGTCCATATCCCCTTCCAGATGTCCTGCATCCGTAATATTTCGTACATATCGAACCTTATATCCTAAATGCAGTAAGTATCGGTAAATGAGATCGAACATTACAAAGGTGCGACAGTTGCCTAAATGAACATCACTATAAACTGTCGGACCACAAACATAAAGCCCTACAAGTGGCGGATGAAGTGGTTCAAATTTTTCTTTAGTTCTTGAAAGGGTATTATAAATGTTCAGGTTACTATCCATGCTGCAAACTTAAAAATTGAAAATCTATTTTTTAGGGATATTGAACGCTTTTATTTTAATTCTACATCAGATCGGACAGGAAAGTGATCGGACATTTTCTTGTTGATAATCAAATAATTCTTAACACTGAATTCAGGCGAGGTAAAGAGATAGTCTATCTGGAAATTTGGAAATGCTCCATTATAAGTAACTCCGAAGCCACTTCCTTTTTCACGAAAGCTGTTATTCAGGCCTTTAGAGATGGTTTTAATCGTGTAAGAAATTGGTGTATCATTGAAATCCCCTGTGACGATGTAAGGAACCTGGCAGGAGTCTGAATGACTTTTTACCATTTTCACCTGATTACTTCGTTTTATAAAAGCTGTTTTTAACCTGCTCCCAATTTTTTTAGAAGATTCAACATCAGTGTCGATCTTCTGTTTTACATTCTCCAGATATTTATAATCCTCTGGTTGAAATCTTATTGACTGGAGATGTACATTATAAACCCTAAAGATTTTATCGTCCTTCTTCAAATCCACCCAAATTGCTTCATTCCAGTTCATTTTTTTTGCAAATTGAATATCTCCTTTATTTATTATCGGAAATTTAGAGAAGATTGCCATACCAATGGCCTCATATCCATTATCAGTTGATGGTTTAAAGTAATAATGTTCGGTTTTCAGTATTTCCAGTATATATTTTTTGAAGTTATATTCTCCTCTTTTTCTGCTAAAAAATTCCTGAAAACAAATCACATCAGGCTGTTCATTTCGGATTACATTCAGTATCTGATCCCTGGTGAACTGATCATTCTTATCTCCAAATTGTTTAAAATTATGAACATTATAAGTCATCACCCGGAGAAAGCTTTCCGAAGATTTTGGAACCATAATAGCAGTATTTTCTCTGAATCCAATATAATTCAAAACCACAGTCCATCCCGCAAGAATGGCAATGCCTGAAATCAAAGCAAATCTTGGCCAGCGGATCAGCCAGTAAATTACGAGGAGGACATTGATTAGAAGTATAGCTGGGTAAGCAAGTCCGAAGAAGGGAGTTATCCAGAAAAAGGAAGGGTCCACATAAGATGCCAAATAGCTCAATAAGAGTGCTATTACTGCAAATAAATTAATAATAAGCACGAATTTACTGAAGAGGTGAATGCGGGGTCTTTTTCTGTTAAATTTTGGCATTATTTTTTACTAGCTTTAAAAAGTGCGTCTTTTTCATTTTTACTCAGACTTTCGTAGCCAGATTTAGAGATTTTGTCAAGGATATTATCAATTGTGTCCTGGTCAGTTTGAATGGTCTCTGTCCTTGTTTTACTCTTATTTGGCACAACTTTAAGTTTGGATCTCTTTTTTAGAATTTTACTAAGGTCACTACCATTATTTAACTGTTTTATAAATACAAATCCTAAAATGGCGCCACCAATATGTGCAATACTACCACCAGGATTTCCTCCACCCATCCCAATGATATCAAGGGCGAAATAGGC
>CAMBFY010000308.1 GCA_945865415.1 Sphingobacterium thalpophilum | reverse complement strand
TTAAATATTTTCAAGCCTTGTGCACCTGCTTTTACATCATCTTCGATTTCTTTTGCTGCTTTAACTCCATAGTCGCTTTCGCCAATTCCCGAAAAGCTTGGATTGGCAAAAACAATTATGCGTCCGGGTTGGGTAGATTTTGCATTTTTTATGGATGAAGCAAGGAAATCTCCGCTACGTCCACTTAAATTGACCATGGTTCTCATGTTCAGCTTATCCATTTCTGAAAGCAGTGCTTTGATATTTTGATTGGGCATATTCCCCTGGTGGTTATGTACATCTATAAATGGGTATTTAGCTTTTGTAATAACATGCTCAGGTACAACCAGTGAGGATGGAGGATTATAGGTCTCGAAATCAATTCTGCCTTTGTTGTTTTGTGCAATTCCGCACTGACTGAATAATAGAAAAGCTCCCAGGTAGGTGGATCTCAATTTAAGAATTCGCATATTTTTAATTAATAAAGCCTTAAAATACTATGATGTGGCAACAGGATGCTTATCCTGTATATTATTTATTCTGTAAACTTCTCCATCATAACAGGTGAAGAACATAGTTTTTGTTGATTCGTCATATAAAATGCGAATACTTTCGGGTGCTACTGCCATCACATGTTCAACTTTAATGTCTGGTCTTAAGGCTACAGGGGGTACCAGTGCTTTGGGAGCTCTTGTATTTTGAGCATTCAGTATTGTTGAAGAAAGTAATATTGCGGTTAAGATTACCTTGCTGATTACTGTATTTTTACGCATTATTTAATTGATTTATTTCCGTGATTATCAATGCAGCGAATAATCCATACTGATATCATAATCTTTATTATTTATTTGGTCGGTAATGCGAATGTTATCATAAACCCGGCTGGATTTTCAGCATCTCCACCAACAGAAATGGCTATATATTGCTTCCCTTTGCTCCAATACGTTGAAGGGTTTGCATTTGCAATTCCGGGCAATGTAGTTTCCCAGATTTTTTCACCTGTTTTCTGATCAAAGGCTCTGAATTTTTTGTCGCGGGTACTTCCAATAAAGAGCAAGCCACCTTTAGTTAATAATGGACCAGCGGAACCGCTTGCACCAGTTTCTGCAGCGCCGGGTAATTGTCCTTCCGGCTGATTCCCCAGGGTGACTGACCATTCAAATTCACCGGAATTTAAATTGATGGCATGTAATTGTCCCCAGGGAGGTTTGATGCCGGGACGCCGCTGATTGTCCAAAAACTGACCATAAGCAGTCAAATTTAGATATTTATCTTCCTTTGGAGTGATGATACCTGATTTATTAGCCAGTTCATTCTCCTGAATTTCCTTTAGAAAGCTTTGCTCTCTGGAAGGTCGCGCTGAAGAAGATTCTTTGTCGAACAGATAGGAAATTATTGCTTCCTCTTTTCCGGCAACAACGCTGGCGAAAGATGGCATTTTTCCCCCTCCACGTTTGATTTTATTCAAGGCATCTTCACGACTTAATCTGGTTTCTATCGCAACAAGAGAAGGGTTTCCAGATTCATCTCCGTTTTTATCCGGCATGTGACAGCTTACACAATAGGTTGAATAAAGTGCTTTCCCCTGATTGAATACAGAAAGATTAGAGGACTCATTTTCCACTACTTTTTTCATGGTCGCAATCTCGGGGGAGTCATTCGATTTGACATAAATTATTCCTTTTGCAGGATCAACGGTGCCACCTCCCCAGCTTGAACCTCCACGGCTGCCCGGAAGCATGAACGTGCCCTGAAGAGATGGAGGAGTAAATGGTCCTTCATATCTAAATGCATTGAATCGCATCATTAAGGTGTCATATGAGCCTTTAGAGTAATTAATGATATCATCCTTTGTAACGAATTGCCGGGAATAGGGTGCAGGTTTCGTAGGAATAGGTTGAGTTGGCCATGCTTGCTCACCCGGAATATCAGATGCAGGCACCGGTTTTTCTACAATGGGAAATAAGGGTTCACCGGTATCCCTGTTAAAGGTATAAATGTATCCCAGTTTCGATGTTTGAGCAACTGCATCGATTTTTTTGCCATTATGCACTACTGAGATTAGATTTGGTGGGGCCGGTAGATCATAATCCCACAAATCATGATGAACAGTCTGGAAATGCCATCTGTATTTGCCTGTGGCTGCATCTAATGCAACTACAGAATTTCCGAAAAGATTCATTCCAATCCGGTCTTTCCCGTAATAATCATAAGTTGGTGAACCGGTCGCAAAAAATACCATTCCACGCTTTGTATCCAGACTCATTCCTCCCCAGTTATTGGTACCACCTACATATTTCCATGCATCTTTCGGCCAGGTATCATAACCAAATTCCCCAGGTTGAGGTACGGTATGGAAAGTCCATTCCAATTTCCCGGATTTTATATCATATGCACGTACATGACCCGGTTCAGCACCATATAATTCTGAAACTTCGTTTCCAATGATCAAAAGGTTTTGGTAAACAATTCCCGGACTGGTAGGTATGACTGATATTTTATCAGGATCGCCCCGCATACCAACATTCATGCTAACCGATCCATTATTTCCAAATGAGGGTATGACTATTCCGGTTAGTGCATTTAAAGCATAAAGTTTATCACCTGCAGTGAGCAGGATTCTTTTATCTGAACCCTCCTCCCAATAAGTTACTCCTCTGCCGATTCCACCCCCGGCTTCTCCATTAAATGGATCAAAAGTCCAGATTTGTCGGCCCGTTGTTGCATCCAGGGCATAAACCCGATGCCTGGCAGATAAGGTATACATCACTCCATCTACAACGATTGGATTACTTTCACTGTTTCCACCCCTCGATCCGGGAGGGGCATCACTGAACTTGTGAGTCCATGCTATTTCCAGACTTTGTATCGTATTTTTATTGATTTCATCCAGTACTGAATACCCTGTTCCTTCAGCATCGGCTTTATAAACAGACCAGGTACGCTCCAGATTGACCTGATTCTTTTTAGGATAGATTTTACAGCCGGAATAAATGGTTATTGCAATAATCGAAAGCAAGAAGAAAATTATTTTTACAGAATCAAATTTTGGCTTATTCATAATTCAAGGGTAAGAGATCAGCTGTTCAATTTTATATTATCCAATTGAAAAATAAAAATAGCATTAGATTTTCTCTATTTCACAAAGCTTGTAAAATCATGTATAATTTTTACAATTCCTTA
>CAMBFY010000307.1 GCA_945865415.1 Sphingobacterium thalpophilum | reverse complement strand
AAAGAGGGAGTATCAAAAAGTATTCAAAGCAGTGTATTGGCAAAAGAGATCACAGAACCTTACTGGCTGTTCGAAGATCATCCCATGGGCATGTTCAAAATCGATGATCAGCTATTAATTGGCCATCCCGAGAAGCCCAGTTCTGCAATAATTAGCTTCAGTTTCAGAATTGCAAATCATGAAATTTCATATCAGCGCCCCGCAGTTTATAAATATACTGATCAAGTTCGGGGTGAAGTTTATCAGCCTTTGATCGTTGCTCCGGCTGTTACAGCCAGTATCACAGATAAAGCATATGTCTTTGTGGGAAATACGAGCAAAAGCATCCCAGTTGTTCTCAAAAGCTTTCGAGATAAAACTCAAGGAACTCTGAGTCCGAAGGTACCAGTAGGATGGAAAATTGAACCTCAAAAAATAGTGTTTGATCTTCCAAAAAAAGGAGATGAAAAAACTGTTCAGTTTACAATCAGTCCAGGTGATCAGGCTCAATCCGGAATGTTTTCATTACAAGTTCAGACGGGTGGAGAAACTTATAACAGGGCTCACCGGATAATTAATTATGATCATATTCCCATTCAAAATCTTTTTCCGCTCGCTCAGGCAAAAATAGAACGGATTGAACTTAAAACCGGGGGTAAAAAGATTGGGTATATTGCAGGTGCAGGTGATCTGATCCCTGAATCCCTACAACAAATTGGTTACCAGGTAAGTATGCTTTCTGAAACAGAAATAATGAATACTGATCTCTCAAATTACGATGCAATCATTACCGGGGTCAGGGCCTATAATGTCAATGAAAGATTAACCCTTATGCAACCTAAACTGATGGAATATGTCGGTAAAGGGGGAACATTATTGATCCAGTATAATGTCAATAATCCATTGCTGGTCAAGAATATTGGCCCTTATCCTTTTAAAATTACCCGCGACAGGGTTACTGATGAGAATTCAAGTGTACGGTTTCTTGAAAAAGATCATCCTGCTTTGAACTATCCCAATAAGATCACAGCCAAAGATTTTGAAGGTTGGATTCAGGAACGAGGACTGTATTTCTTATCGGATGCAGATCCAAAATACAAAAGAATATTAAGCATGAATGATCCCGGTGAAACAGCAAAAGACGGGTCACTGCTGGTAGCTGATTATGGTAAGGGAAGATTTGTATACACTTCGCTTGTTTTTTTCAGGGAATTACCGGCAGGAATACCCGGTGCATACAGATTATTTGTAAATTTGCTCACGAAACAAAAAGAATAAAAAAGATGAAAACTGAAAACTCTGCAAAATCTAATCGTATTTATTACATCGTTCCTGCTGTATTATGTGGTATCCTAACTGCCTGGGTAGTTACAGGATCTATCGGCTACATGGTTTTAGGAGCAGTATTGGGTCTACTCACTGCAGGCTTCTGGGCTAATGTTGTTCAGCGTGGAGAAGAAGCCTGATCAGGATCTTCCACCCTTTGTAAAGACCTGGAACCAGTTCTACTATCTACTGATCGTATGGCTATTACTCCTGATTGTCTTGTTTTATCTGTTCACTAAAACTTATGAATGAGCGGGATTGACTGGATAGTTTTGATAACTACCCTCCTCATAATTGTCGCATATGGCATTTACAAAAGTCGGGGGACAGCGAATATTGAAGGCTATCTACTCGGAAATCATGCTCTTCCATGGTACGGTGTAACTTTGTCGGTTATGGCCACTCAGGCCAGTGCAATTACTTTTCTTTCGGCTCCCGGACTTGCATTCTCGTCAGGAATGGCATTTGTGCAGTTCTACTTCGGACTTCCATTGGCCATGATCGTGTTGAGTATAACCTTCGTGCCCATTTTTCATAAACTCAAGGTCTATACAGCATATGAGTTTCTTGAAAATCGCTTTGACCTTAAAACAAGGGCATTAACTGCGTTTCTTTTCCTGATTCAGCGTGGACTCTCTACCGGAATTACCATTTATGCGCCATCGATCATTCTCTCTACCATTCTTGATATTGATACAACAGTGACTACGCTGTTTATCGGCGGACTTGTAATCAGTTATACGGTTTATGGTGGCACAAAGGCGGTTTCCTATACCCAAATGCTGCAAATGGCAGTTATATTTTTAGGGATCTTGATTGCCGGTATTCTGGTTGTAAAAATGCTTCCGGAAAGTGTGGGATTTGGAAAAGCTTTACAAATAGCCGGTAAAATGGGCCGGACGAATGCGATAGATTTTTCCTTCGACTGGAACAATCAGTATACCGTTTGGAGCGGATTGATCGGCGGATTTTTTCTGCAATTATCCTATTTTGGAACTGATCAAAGTCAGGTTGGCCGGTATCTTACCGGTTCATCGGTTGGTCAAAGCAGGCTCGGTTT
Organism: Sphingobacterium thalpophilum; assembly: GCA_945865415.1. GTDB lineage: Bacteria > Bacteroidota > Bacteroidia > Sphingobacteriales > Sphingobacteriaceae > Daejeonella > Daejeonella thalpophilum_A. Next base: position 804 of record CAMBFY010000307.1, on the reverse strand, counting down.
ACTGATGAACGGACTTTTAAAGATCCCAATGCAATTTCTGATCCTTTTGATCGGGGTACTTGTATTTACCTTTTATCAGTATCATCAACCACCAATATTTTTTAATAGTTACGAGCTAGGCAAGCTCGAGAAGAGTCCGTATAACAAAGAACTGGATCGGATAAAATCAAATTATTCGAATGCATTTAATGAGAAACAGGCAGAAATCAACCGCCTGGAACAGGCAATGGATGCAAAGGATGAGGCAGGTATAAATACTCAGCGTAAGATTCTGGAGAATGCCGACAAAAAAACCAAAGCAATCCGGCAGGAGGCCGTCGACCTGATGAAAAAAAATGATCCGGATGCAGAAACCAATGACAATAATTATGTCTTCCTGAGCTTTGTCACCAAGTATCTTCCGCAGGGACTTATCGGCTTACTGATTGCGATCATTTTTCTGGCTTCGATGGGATCCACTTCAAGTGCATTAAATTCACTGGCTTCAACTACCGTTATTGATATTTATAAGCGACTGGTTAACCCGAATGCTTCGGATGTAAAATACCTTTCAGTATCCCGGTGGACAACGATAATCTGGGGCCTGTTTTGTATCCTGATGGCATTATACGCAAGTAAAATGGGCAATCTGATTGAGGCCGTAAATATTCTGGGATCTTTATTCTATGGAACCATTCTTGGCATATTCATCGTTGCCTTTTATTTAAAAAAGATCGGCGGGACAGCCACCTTCACCGCTGCCATCATTACTGAAATTATAGTATTTAGCTGCTGGATGTTGGATTTGATGGCCTTCTTATGGCT
>CAMBFY010000306.1 GCA_945865415.1 Sphingobacterium thalpophilum | reverse complement strand
TAGCCACAATTTTTTCTTCGCCTGGTACCATGATGAAGGTAACCAGTGAAATATTATTTTTACCTGCATTTAATTCAATTCCCGGTTCTCCTAAACTAAGTCTTTCCTGTACCTGTTTACCGGTAAGCGGAAGCACAGCCGGATCCCAAGATATTTCCAGATTGGGAGTAGAATTGGCGAGCTCAGGAACAAAAACACGTGTTTTAACACTCTTAATGTTTTTAACAGCATTTTCAATATGTGCAATCTGCTTCATCCAGAAATTCCATTCATCTTCACCCGTACGTATAAACTTTTCAATTGCAACATACAGGCCAAGGATTTCTTCCTTGTTCACCTTGTGCCCTCTTCCAATAGTGCTTCCTCTTGGAGATGCGCTAAGACGTGCTGCAGCGATCAATTCTTTTTTGCCCATGAGTACTCCTGAGCTTTGCGGACCACGAATAGCTTTTCCTCCAGAGAGACAAACCAAGTCAAAGCCCATATCATTAAACTTCCAAAAGTTTTCAATTGGAGGGACATCAGCAGCAATATCAATAAGTGTTGGAATATTACGTTTTTTTGCAACCTCCAGCCATTCCTTATGTTTGATCTGACCCATATTGGTGTTACAATTCATAAAAGCCATCATGGCGGTTTTATCATTTATCGCACGCTCAAGCTCCTCACGAGTCTCAACCCAAATCATTGTTACACCGCAATTTTTTATGGCCTGATAATAACCAATATTATGGCCTTTCTGCAAAATAACCTCTGTTTTCATACCACTTCCTTCCAGATGAGGAATCATTGCAGCTTTTTTTGCATCCATACCTGACAATACTCCGGCAGTTCCAAGCATAAGTGCAGAAAACGCTCCTGAAGTAACCGTTGCAGCCTCAGCATGACACAATTCCGCTATTTTAGCACCAACTTTATCCTGCAGTTCATCCAGCATACAATATCTTCTGGATGAATTCTTTATTGCTTCAAGAACTTCATCCTGCATTAAAGACCCTGTCATCAAAGTTAGTGTAGCCTTTGCATTGATGAAGGTTCGCACTCCTAATTCCTTAAATAAATCTCTTTTTGCTGCAGCTGCAACACCTGTAGGTAAAACTGAGGCTGCAGCATTTTCTCCTGATAAAATTCCTCCTGCTAATGGAAGGACACTTAAACCTTTTATTAGGTCTCTACGTTTCATATGATTAATAATTATAGTAAAAAAATGTCTGATCGATTATTTTTCAGAGCCATGTCCAAGATAAGTTCTAAGCTTTTCACTTTCGAACAAATCAGCAGCTTCTTTTTCAGGTTGCATCAATGAAACAACGATACCTACCACAAAGGCCAGAGTCATTGAAACGATTGTAGGATTTTTCAATGGAAAAATCGCTTCTGAGTTGCCCATAATATCTACCCATACTGTCGGACTAAGTACAATCAGTATCAGAGCAAGGGTTGCGCCGGTAACCATACACCATACAGCGCCTTTGGTAGTAAATCCTTTCCATACAATAGACATCAGCAATGCCGGGAAGTTAGCACTAGCTGCAATTGAAAATGCAAGTCCGACCATAAATGCAACATTCTGACCTTTAAACATCAAGCCCAAAGCTACTGCAAGTACCCCTAAAAAAATAGTCGCTCTTTTTGCAACCTTCATCTCACCTTTTTCATCAGAAACACCACGCTTTACGACATGGACATAGAGGTCATGTGAAATAGTTGAAGCACCAGAAAGTGTCAGACCAGCAACAACTGCGAGGATGGTAGCAAATGCCACAGATGCAATAAATCCCAAAAATGCACTGCCACCAGTATTCTCGGCAAGCAACAAGGCTGCCATATTACCGCCTTTATCTAGTGCTACGATTGCATCCTTACCAACCAGTGCAAGTGCCGCAAATCCAATAAAGAAAGTCAGTACATAGAAGTAACCAATAAAACCGGTTGCAACAAATACAGATTTTCTGGCTGCTTTATCATCCGGCACGGTATAAAAGCGCATCAAAATATGTGGAAGACCTGCGGTTCCAAGCATCAATGCCAGACCTAATGAAAGAGCATCAAAAGGATTGGTAATAAAACCTCCCGGAGCTAGCATGTCTGCGCCATATTGTGATTTTACTGAAAGGAACAATTCTGCCGGACTAAAATTAAACTTTGCAAGAGCTAATAAAACCAATATTGAAGCACCTGAAAGTAAGAGAACTGCTTTAATAATCTGCACCCAAGTTGTAGCAAGCATACCACCAAAAAGCACATAAGATGTCATTACTACGCCTACAACAACCACTGCAATTTCATAATCCAGACCAAAAAGGGTTTTAATCAAACTCCCTGCCCCAACCATTTGAGCGATCAGGTAAAAAGCAATAGTCAACAATGATCCTGCGGCTGCAGCAATGCGGATAGGTCTTTGCTTTAAGCGGAAGGCAACGACATCTGCAAAAGTGTATTTTCCAAGATTTCGCAATGGCTCTGCAACCAAAAACATAATAAGCGGCCAGCCAACAAGAAAACCGATCGAATAGATAAGTCCGTCGTATCCTTTAGTCGCTACCATCCCTGCTATTCCGAGAAATGAAGCTGCGCTCATATAATCTCCTGCCAGTGCAAGTCCGTTTTGAAACCCGGAAATATTCCTGCCAGCAGCATAAAATTCAGAACCTGTTTTAGTTTTTTTGGCGGCCCAGTAAGTAATGTAAAGAGTAACTGCTACGAATAAGAAAAAAATTGCAATTGATACCGGATTTGCTGTCCCTAACGTAGAAGGAGTCGCTTCCGGACTGATTTGAAGTAATAGATTCAAAGACATATGTTTTATAGATATAAAAATTAGATAATTTCCTTTTTAATTTCCTTAACAGCCTCATCATAATAATTGTTAGCCCAATAAACATATGCGCCAGTGATTAACCAGGAAAACACAATAATCCCTAAGCCAATAATAATGGCCAAATTCAGCGATTCACCGATTGGCATTTTAAGGGATTCCTTATCATAAGCCACCAACAGTAAAAAACCTATGTAAACAAAAAGCATGATAAAAGTGAAAGACAGTGAAATATTCCATCTGTTTTTTACAAGTTTCTTAAATGCTGAACTTTGAAGAATCTCGTGTGTGTTTGTTTTACTCATAATTTTGCTCTATTAGTATTAAAAAATTGAATTTAAGGATTTAACTTAGAAAATGCTTCGCATTAAGGGCCCGGAAAATCGGTTTTA
>CAMBFY010000305.1 GCA_945865415.1 Sphingobacterium thalpophilum | reverse complement strand
TACTTCCGGAACAGGATATCGCCCGAAAGGCTATGTACTCGATGCGCAGGGAAGACCAACCTTTAAATATTCAATTTATGGACTCACGGTTAGTGATGCTATCAATTTATTGGAAAAGGGACAGGGAATCAACAGGCAGATCAGTCTTTCAGACAGCCCTTCAGGTATTTATTACCGGCTGGCTGAAGCAGCAAGTATCACTGAAGTATCCCAGCGCCTTTTTCTCGTGGATGATCAATCCTATTTTCTTCGTCTCGATAATACGAACGGTGCAAAGGCTATTATCCGGGATCAAAATGGCCGAAAGGAATTAATCATTCCTGCAGTTCAAAGTATTAGCTATTCAATTTTATTCTGACACAAACATGAGACACCTAAAAAATATATATTATTCAGTTCTTCTCCTCGCTTTTATTGCTTATAGCATTTCTGCCAAAGCTCAGGAAACTCCAAAGGAAGAGGATTTTTTTAAGATAATGAAGGTCGCTACACCGGAAGGAAATATCCTTGAAGTTGGCGGACTTGTAAGTATGCCAAATGGGGATCTTGCTCTTTCAACCCGTCGTGGAGATATTTTTATTGTTGAGAATCCAACAAGCAGCAGACCATATTTCAGAAAATTTGCCTCAGGTTTGCATGAGGTTCTGGGTTTAGCATACAAGGATGATGCATTATATTGTGCACAAAGAGGCGAGCTGACCAAATTAGTGGATACTAATATGGATGGCAAGGCCGATGTCTATGAAACCATCTACTCTTGGCCATTATCAGGCCATTATCATGAATATAGTTTCGGACCGAAGATCGCTCCCGATGGATCGTTTTTTATCACCGGAAACGTAGCTTTTGGAAGCGAGGAATGGTGGAGAGGCGAAAGCCGTGTGCCATGGAGAGGATGGGCTATGCGCATTACTGAAGATGGGAAAATGCAGCCATGGGCAACTGGAATGCGTTCACCGGCCGGACTTGGTTTTTTAAACAATGAACTTTTTTATACCGATAACCAGGGCGACTGGATGGGTTCAGGTGCATTATGGAAAATGGAGAAAGGTGATTTTATGGGGCATCCAGCAGGTTTAGCCTGGACTAGCCGTCCTGAATCTCCTGTCAAACTGACCGAAGCACAATTTAATTCAAAGATAGATCCCCGTAAAACCAAAAATGAAAAGGGACGGTACATCAAGCCTGAAAATATTGTCAATGAGAATTTTAAGACTCTTTTTGATATGAAATCGGAATTTCCTGAACTGCGTCTGCCTGCTGTTTGGCTCCCATATGGGATTCTTGGAATTTCAACATCCGAGCCAATCACTATTCCAAAAGGTCATTTCGGACCGTTTGAAGGACAAATTTTGGTTGGTGACCAGGGTATGAGTATGTTGTCGAGGGTATTTATGGAAAAGGTTAACGGAGAATATCAGGGAGCATCTTTCGTATTCAGAACCGGTTTCAGATCAGGGGTCATGCGAATGTCTTGGGCAAGAGATGGTTCTCTGTTTATAGGTGAAACCAACAGGGGCTGGGGTTCAGCTGGTGAAGCAAATGAGGGTCTGGAACGACTGGTTTGGAATAATAAAATGCCTTTTGAAATGAAAGCGGTTAGAGCGATGCCTGATGGTTTTGAGATTGAATTTACACAACCTGTAGATCCAAAATCAGCAGAGGATATGGCTTCCTACTCAGTTGAAAGTTATATTTATAAATACCAGCCTGTTTATGGAAGTCCGCCGGTAAACACCCAAAACCTCAATATTAAAGGTGTAAAACTTTCTGCTGATGGCTTGAAAGCTAGAATTGTAGTGGATAATCTTCGGAGATATTATATACACACCATAAAGCTTGATGGAATCCGTGAGAAGGAGAATTTTTATTCACTGGTACATCCTACAGCTTATTATACCTTGAATAATATTCCGGAGGGCTCAAAATTATCACCATCTGAATGGAGTACAAAAAACACAGCTTTGATTCCTGAAAAAACACAGCAAGGTACTGTTTTGCCTCAAAAAATGACAGAAACTAATACAGTGGTAGCTGCTAAGCCTGCTCAATCCGAAAAGTTACCAACATTCAATGATGTTAAAGCAATGATGGCATCCTATACTTGTTTATCATGCCATAATCCGGATAGAAAGCTGGTTGGGCCTTCATTTAAAGATATTGCCAAACGTAATTACAGCCCTGAAAAGATATTGCAGCTCATTCATAATCCACAGCCTGAGAACTGGCCTCAATATCCAACGCCAATGCCGCCAATGCCCCAAGTTAAAAAGGAAGATGGCTTGAAAATCGCTGCCTATATTAATTCACTGAGATAAATTTAAAAAATTCATTTTGTCTTTATTTTGACGGTCAATCTTTGAATATAATTTATCATCAGTAAAAAATTTGGAGTAATGAAAACTTATACTCTATTTTTAATCGTATTTCTATTTTGTAGCTCTGCGTATTCTCAAACTGGAAGAGGAGTTGGAAGAGGTAGACTGGCGGGATCACGAGGAACTACCGGAACTCAAACAATAGGATTTGAGGACCAAAGAACAGGGCAAAGGCCTATAGATGGAGAGAGAACCAGAGCGCGCAGACAAGGAGGTAATTGTAATCCTAGGTCTAAGGGTACAGGCATAGGTGCCGTTGGCACCACAGGAGATAGAACAAGAACTGGAAATAGAACCAGAATCAGCCAGCCAAATACCCGAACAAATACTGGAGTTCGGAGCTTTTAAGGCTTCTATCATATTTATTGCCTTTATATTGAATGATTGTTTGCCTCTCCTGAGGCAAACTTTCGTTATTTTTATACAAAATGAAATTAATAGATGTTTATTCTACTGTTATTCTGTTTGCCATCTGTAGCATCCTTCCGGCCATGCTATATGCCGTGGAGATTGAAATTAATGGCAGACAAGTCAGAATAAACGCTATTGAAAATATTCCTGTTATTTTCCAAGATTCTATTCCGATAAGAAGGGGAGGCGATAAAAAGGAGCAGGATCGTCCTGTTCAGAATAGCAGACCTAGTGGAAACAGACCGGAAGAGAATAAGCCAGATGAAAACAGACCGGGTGGAAACAGACCGGGCGAAACAAGACCGGGTGAAATTAAGCCGGAAGAGATGAGGCGGATCCAGGAAATTAAAGCTGAAAATCAACGGATTCGTCAGAAATCAGGGATAAAGCAAGTTCCACGTTCAATACCCAAATTAAAGCCAAA
>CAMBFY010000304.1 GCA_945865415.1 Sphingobacterium thalpophilum | reverse complement strand
GCTATCCGTAACAAGGAAAATGTCGGTGCTGAAGCATTATATGAGATGTATTCATCCTCGCTGTATGGTGTTATTTACAGGATAATTCAGCATGAAGAAATAGCTGAAGATCTCTTACAAGATACTTTTATAAGAATCTGGAATTCATTCTCTTCGTATGATTCAACTAAAGGAAGATTATTTACCTGGATGGTTAATATCGCACGAAATATTTCTATTGACAAAACCCGTTCAAAAGATTTTCGTAACAGTTCAAAAACCGAAGACATAGAAAATAACGTATTATCTATGGAAATGCAATCGGGTAATATTTTAAATCCTGAAGTTATGGGATTAAAGGAACTTGTGGCTAAATTGAAGCCCGAACAGAAAATTATTCTTGATCTGGTTTATTTCCGTGGCTTTACGCATGCAGAGGTCTCAGAAGAACTTGAAATTCCACTGGGAACAGTTAAAACAAGGTTAAGGAATGCTATTATCAGCTTAAGAAAGGTATTTAATTAAGTGAAAGACCTAAAATCATATCTGGAAAATGGCATCCTGGAACATTATGTTCTGGGATATTTAAGCAATGAAGAAAGGCTTGAAGTAGAACAGAATGCTCTGAAATATCCTGAGATTAAATCAGAAATCATTGAAATTGAATCTGCCCTATTAAATTATGCTATTTCAAATGCAATTGAACCGTCTAAATCGTTGCGGAAAAAAGTATTGAATGCGCTTAAAAATTCAGAATCAGAAATAAGACCACTTTATGTATCATCGCCAAAATTCGGGCAATTCTATAAATATGCGTTCGCTGCAAGTCTTGCACTTCTTTTTATAAGCCTAGTTTTGCTAATCAATCTAAATAATAAACTAACTGATTCTTACAATCAGATATCAATTCTTCAGACTGGTAATGAGCGGTTTTCAAGTCAGGTGAATTTTATTGATGAAGAATTAAGAGATACCCGAAACGCCTTACATTTTTATCAAAATCAAGCTTCATATAAGCTAGTGACGCTTAAAGGTTCAGACAAAGCACCGAAAGCAAGTATGCTCATTGCATTCAATATTGAACAGGAAGAAGTTATGATTGATCTATCTTCTATCAAAATGCCTTCAAATGATGAGGACCATCAATATCAATTATGGGCAATGGTTGATGGAAAACCTGTAGATCTTGGTGTTTTCGACTCAGAAGTAGATAGCACAGGAATGAAAAAAATGAAGTTTATAAAAAACGCTCAGGCTTTTGCTGTTACTTTAGAAATTCGTGGTGGAAGTACAAATCCGAATATGGATCAAATGATGGCTATCGGAAGTATCTGATATTCTGATCTTGCCTTCAAATAAATCTATTTATTATCTTGTTGCAACTGTTATTGATTTCAACATAGAGAATAGTAATTCATTTTCTTGTATATCATCTATAACAACGGTAAAAAAAGGGCCGAACAATTAATATTCGACCCTATATCTACCTAAGAAAAACATGCCCTTTGGGGACAATCATCCATAACAATTTATATGCCATTTATCAAACAATGCCAAATTAATAAATCTATAATAATCACAAATATAAATGCCCGAAATGTAGACAATATACCTATTATTTAGACTTTTTTTCCCTTGCTTAGCTTTAAAATTTTTAAGTCTAATCGATAACGGCCATGGAAGGATTAACGAAAATTTAAGATTGATTCTTTAATAAAAGATCCAAAAGGATACGATTAAAAAAAAGCTTTTTTCGTTATGAAAAAAGCTTTTCTAAAAGGGGTGGCTGATGGGGCTCGAACCCACGACCCTCGGCACCACAAACCAATACTCTAACCAACTGAGCTACAACCACCGTTTAACTATTGCAAAACTAAGCATTTTGGCAGATATTGCAAATTTATTGCATTAAAATTCTACCCTGATTATCAGCAAGATGGCGACTATTAATAGTATCATGGTCAATTAAGAGCAATTAATGTTCGGTAATACTGTTTAATATAAAACATAATATTTGGGGCTAATAAATTTAGTCCCTGTATAATTAAATTTGTTTAAACCACATTTTAATAACTGTTATGGAAAAAGAAGAATTGATTGAACTTCAGGTAAGCGGTATGCATTGCAATAATTGTGCAATGTCAATTTATAAGCTACTGGAAAAAAAAGGCCTTCATGACATTTATGTAGATTTTGCTAATGACGAAGTAAAATTTAAATCAAGCAAGCATATTGAAAACTCCTTAATAATTAAAGATATTGAAGGATTAGGTTTTAAAGTAAGTGAAGAAAGTGTCCCAATTGAGGAAAAGTTTAATGAAAAAATTGAGAACAAGTTCTATTTCAGTTTAATTTTTACTATTCCCCTGTTCTCCCACATGTTTCTTCCATTTCATTTTCTACACAATCCAATTGTACAATTAATTTTATGTTTACCGGTTTACACATTAGGTTGCATCCATTTTGGAAAAAGTGCCTACAATTCATTAAAAAATGGCATTCCTAACATGGATGTCCTCATTTTTATCGGATCAAGTGCCGCTTTTGCCTATAGTCTGTTTGGTACTATTCAAAATCTGGGGCCGGATTTTCTATTTTATGAGACTGCCGCCACCATTATTTCATTGGTTTTATTAGGAAATGTTTTGGAAAAGAGATCTGTTTCACAAACCACCTCTGCGGTTAAAGAACTGATGAAATTTCAGGAGTTAAAAGCTAATAAACTGGTAAATGGAGAAGTATTGACCATTAATTCTCAGGATGTTATACCAGGAGATACTTTAGTAATAAATTCTGGTGACAAAATTCCTGTTGATGGGGAAATAATCTGGGGTGAGGCCTCAATAAATGAATCTATGTTAACAGGAGAAAGTTTGCCGGTAGAGAAGACAAAATATGACCAGGTAATTGGCGGCACATTCATAGAAAAAGGAAGCATTCATATTTTAGTAAGCAAAACTGGAAAACACACTGTATTATCACAAATCATAGACCTGATGAAGCGTGCACAGTCAGCCAAGCCTCCAATTCAAAAACTGGGAGATCAGGTTGCTGCGATATTTGTTCCGCTTGTAGTGGGTATTGCTGTTCTGACCTTCATTTTAGCTTATTATTCCTTTGATCTGAGTTTTCAAAAATCGATGCTTAATGCAATAGCCGTTCTAGTTATTTCATGTCCTTGTGCAATGGGCCTAGCCACACCAACTGCAGTAATGGTTGGTTTAGGCAGGGCTGCCAAAAATGGTATAT
>CAMBFY010000303.1 GCA_945865415.1 Sphingobacterium thalpophilum | reverse complement strand
ATTAAAAAGGCCGAGAAAGTAATTGCAAGAGTTAGTAAAACTGCTTTGAAAACAAAAATGCCCAGACTGGTAACTGCCGGAACAAGTTCAGCAAAGGCTGTTGCAAGCAAACCAAGAGTTAAAACACAAAAGAGCACATCTACTCCTGCAGCATCTAAATCAACAGCTAAATCTGCCAGTATTGCTCCAAATGTAAAGGCTTCAGGTGTCAAAAAACCAGGTTCAAAACCAGCAAAAGCAATAGCTTCAACTAAACCTGAGGAGACTAAAATACCAGATCCGACTGATAAAATATAGATACATGAAGTTCGCGCTTCACACTTAACGTGAATTTAATATTTAATTCATATATTTTTTTCAATTTTACAATCCCGTTCATAGGTGCGGGATTTTTTATTTATGCCAATACCCAGGAATATTCCGTTGATAAATCGTGAGGTCAGTTGGTTATACTTTAACGACCGAGTATTGCAGGAAGCTGCTGATAAGTCAGTGCCTTTAGTAGAGCGAATTCGCTTTCTGGCAATATTTTCTTCAAATCTTGATGAGTTTTATCGGGTAAGAGTTGCAACTCTCAACAGACTATCCAACCTGAATAACAGATCAAAAGCGATTCTTGGTTTTAGCCCCAGGAAAATATTAAATCAAATCAAAAATATCGTCATCAGGCAGGAGCGTAAATTCAACCATTTATATGAAGATGTTATAGTAAAAGAACTTGAACGTGAAAGAATATTTTTGATAAATGAAACTCAGTTAAATGTTACGCGGGGGTTATTTGTGAGGGAGTATTTCAGAGAAAAGATTCTATCCACTCTTGTGCCCGTTATGATTAATAAAAACGAGCCATTTCCTGAGCTAAAAGATCGGGCGATTTATCTTTTTGTACGTCTTGTTCAGAATAAGAACAAGGAGAAAAGTCGGCTTGCTTTGATTGAAATTCCAACAGATGTCTCTAGTCGATTTGTTGTACTTCCTGAAACAAATAATCTTAAGTTTATTACTCTGGTTGATGATATCGTAAGGTATTGCCTGGATGATATCTTCTTTATTTTTGATTATGATCATATTGAGGCCTATTCTGTTCAGCTTACAAGGGATGCAGAGCTTGATCTTGATGTCAATTTCAGTGAAAAGTTTATCGATGCGCTTTCTAAAAGTCTGTTAAAAAGAGGAAAGGGCAAGCCAATGCGCTTATTGTATGATACTGACATGCCTTTGGATTTGCTTACTTATTTGGTAGCTGAATTGGACCTAACTGCAGACGGACTTATTCCTGGAAATCGTTATCATAATTTCAAGGATTTCATCAGTTTTCCAAATGTTGGCGGACCTGAGTTGGAATACCCTAAATTAATGCCTCTGCCAGTAAATGAACTTTCTACCGTTAGTAGTATCCTTTCACAAATTTCTAAAATGGATTTCCTCATAAATTTACCGTACCAATCATTTGATTATATCATACATTTCCTTCGGGAAGCTGCCATTGATCCAAAAGTTCGGGAAATCAAAATCACTTTGTATCGTTTAGCAGAAAACTCCAGAATTATTCATGCCTTGATCAATGCTGCAAAAAATGGTAAAAAAGTAAATTGCATGGTGGAACTTAAAGCCAGGTTCGACGAACAAGCCAATATATACTGGACAAATAGGCTTGAAGAAGAAGGAGTAATTGTTAACTATGGTATGCCCGATTATAAGGTGCATTCAAAGATTTGTTTGGTCAGGCGTACTGAGAAAGGGAAAGATAGATATTATGCAAACCTTGCTACCGGGAATTTTAATGAAAAAACCGCAAAACTCTATTGCGATCATAGTTTATTTACTGCTAATCCTTTGATAACATCAGAATTAGTTACATTTTTTGATGGGCTGCAAAAGCAGGTATTTCATAGTGGTTATAAACATCTGATTGTTTCTCCGCTTGAAAGCAGACTAAAGTTAACTACTCTGATTAATAAAGAAATAAAAACTGCAAAAAGCGGTAATAATGGAAGCATAGTCATGAAAATGAATAGCTTAACAGATGTTTCTATTATTGAAAAATTATACGAAGCTAATAATGCAGGAGTAAAAATCAAGCTGATCATTCGGGGTATGTGTTGTCTTGTACCCGGGGTCAGCGGGTTTAGTGAAAATATTGAGATCATTAGTATAATAGATCGTTATCTTGAACATGCACGGGTTTTTATATTTGGAGATGTAGGCAAAGAAAGTGTATATCTTTCTTCCGCAGACATGATGGCAAGAAATTTGGATCATCGTGTTGAAGTTGGCTTCCCAATTCTGGACGAAGAGGTTAAGTCTGAAATCCTTGATATTATTGCTATTCAGCTAAAGGATAATACAAAGGCTAGGGAAATTAATGAGGTAAATAATAACCGATATCGGAAAACCGGGACTAAATCCCTTTCCCGCGCCCAGACTGACATTTATACCTATTTAAAATATAAAAATTAAGATTTTGAGATACGCTGCCATAGATATCGGTTCAAATGCTATCAGACTTTTAATAGCTGATATAATACAGAACAATAAGACTATTTCTTTTAAAAAAAATACATTGATCAGAGTGCCATTGCGACTTGGTGATGATGCATTTCTTGATAAATTAATTTCGCCCAACAAAACCGAAGAACTTATTAAGACTATGGTTGCGTTCCGCAACCTGATAGATGTCTATAAGGTAACTGATTATTTAGCCTGTGCAACATCAGCTATGCGAGAGGCAAAAAATGGAAATCTTATCGTTCAAGATATTAAAGAAAAGGCAGGACTGGACCTTGAAATTGTTGAGGGACAAAGGGAAGCCAATATAATTTACGCCAGCCATATTGAACAAAGTCTCGAACGTAAAAAGAATTACTTATACATCGATGTGGGCGGTGGAAGTACTGAACTTTCTGTATTTAGTAATGGCGAGCTCATTTCTTCACGGTCATTCAATTTAGGAGGTATCAGGATACTTGATAATCAGGATAAAGAGGAAACCTGGACTGAAATGAAAGAATGGGTAAAGAACATGGCTCAGTCCTATAAAAACCTTTCGGGAATAGGTACAGGTGGAAACATTAATAAATTGTTTAAAATGGCAGAGGGGAAAGATGATTCACCCATAACTTTTACAAAACTCAGGGAGTTATACTCTTATTTGAATTCATTTTCACTAAAAGATAGAATCAATGTTCTTGGACTAAATCAGGATCGTGCAGATGTTATCATACCAGCAT
>CAMBFY010000302.1 GCA_945865415.1 Sphingobacterium thalpophilum | reverse complement strand
TGTCCTAGCCCTATTATATCTCAAATAGAACTAGTATTAATTATATCTATGTTCGTATTTAACTTAAAATAACAAAGTATCTTAGTACTCGTTATACTTCAATTGACATTTCTTTAAAGAACGTTGCGCCCTCGCCTCGCGGGTTGGCTTATATTTAGTCCGACAATGCCGGATAAATCTTTCATCTTGTATCGCTACAGGCATCGCGCCATTAGCTCTTTGTACTAAACCCCGTTTTTGTTGGGACTGCAAAGGTAACACTATTTGTTACTCCCGCAAAATTTATTTTGACTTTTTTTATGACCCCCTTCTCAATCATTCATCAAACACATAGATCATCCTCTTAACCGAAAAATACTCAAAAAACAATCCGCACATCCCTCATTGCGGGTTGCAAAAGTATGAATTCTCACCTCACTACACAACTGTTCACAGGAATTATTTGATCAATGACCCATAAGTCGCTGGTAACAAGCAGGAAAAAATGTTTAAAGTGATCAAACTGTTCTTTGACTAATCCAGACCATGTAGTAAATACCCCCACCCAAAGGACTTTTACCATGTAAATACGCATACCAATTGTAGCAGCCGGGTTAGGGATAGAAGCGGAAATCCTTTTTATGCGCAGCAGAAAAAGATTGAAGCGGATAGCCCGGCCCCTCACAAGGGGCAAGCCCAGAATCAAATAACAGGCTGAAAGGGGAAGGCTGATAACTGAAAGCCAAAAAAAAATTTGTTCCAAATGAAGTATTCAAACCCTGTGCTTTACTTTAAAAATACCCCGGATCCAACCAAGAAAATTTGTTAAAGAATGTTAAACATCTGCCAAGATATGTGTAAAAGTATATTTTCGTGTACCTACAAATGTGTATTAATTAATAATTGAAATTTTACTGATTTACCTTATCTTTGCAGAATGTTTAAAAACAAGCTTAACATATTCCTAAGCGTATTTCTGATTGTTCTAATTGCATTTACGAGCTGTAAAAGCAAATTTGAAAAGTTACGTGCAAGTAATGATACCGCAAAAAAGTATCGTGAAGCTGTGCGTCTTTATGAAAAAAAGGACTACAGTAAGGCCCTTGGACTATTTGATGATCTTGTTACCAAATACCGAGGAACTGCCGAAGCAGAAGATCTTTCCTATTATTTTGCTTACACACACTACAAATTAAGAGACAATACAACCGCCAGATATCATTTTAAAACATTTGCAGATACTTATGCTTCAAGTCCGAAAGCTGAGGAATGCAGATTTATGGCTGCCTATTGTTTTTATTTGGAATCGCCAATATATTCTCTTGATCAGGAAAACACCATAAAAGCGATAGAGGCATTACAATTATTTATAAACCTGCATCCAAAAGGTGAACGTGTTGCAGAAGCTAGTAAATTGATTTCAAATCTTAGGGAAAAACTCGAAACTAAATCATACGCTAACTCCAGACTATTTCTGGATATTGGTGATTATAAATCAGCTGTTATTGCTTTCAGAAATTCAGCACGCGAATTTCCCGACACGAAATATGCCGAAGAAATGGAATTTCTGACTGTAAAGTCTCAGGCATTGTATGCCGGCGCAAGTTTTGAAGTGAAACAAGAAGGACGTTATAATGAGGCAATTCAATTATATGCTGAGTTTATACAAAATTATCCATCAAGTAAATATTTGAAGGAAGCTGAAGCTATTAAAAAAAGCAGTGAAAAGGCTATTATTGACGTTAGAAAACTGATTGCATTTCAAAATGCAGAAATGAAAGCTCAGCAAGAAAAAATTAAGGCTGCAGCAGAAAGTAAAAAAGAAGAAACAAAAAACAAATAAAATGAGTACTACCAAACCCGTTATTCCAAACAGTACAATTACACGTGACGTTCGTGAACTGGATAAAACAACCGATAACATTTATGAATCGATTGTTATTATCAGCAAACGTGCTAATCAGATTGCGAATAACCTGAAAGAGGAGCTTCATGGCAAATTAGCTGATTTTGCATCTTCTAACGACAATTTAGATGAAGTATTTGAAAACCGTGAGCAAATTGAAATATCTAAACATTATGAGCGTATGCCTAAGCCATCGCTTATTGCTGTAGATGAATTTTTACACGATAAAGTTTATTATCGCAATCCTTCTAAAGAGCAAAACTAATGAAGCAAGGGAGCATAGTACTTTCAAGTGCTATGCACCATGCATGCTTTCAGATGGGTAAATCTTTGCCCTATGCTTACAAATAAAAATATACTTCTTGGTGTTTGTGGCAGTATTGCCTCTTACAAATCGGCTTCTCTAATCCGTTTACTGGTAAAAGCCGGTGCAAATGTGAGGGTAGTAATGACTAAAGAGGCCTGTAATTTCATCACTCCTTTAACACTTTCTACCCTATCCAAAAATCCAGTTCTCAGTACCTACTATGATCCTGAAACCGGTAGCTGGAATAACCATGTAGAATTAGGAATATGGGCAGATCTGATGATCATTGCTCCGGTAAGTGCGAACACTCTGGCAAAATTAGCCAATGGATTATGCGACAACCTTCTCTCAGCGGTCTATCTTTCTGCAAAATGTCCGGTATATTTTGCTCCGGCAATGGACCTAGACATGTGGAAACATCCCGCAACCCAAAAGAATATTGCCTCATTAATCAGCTTCGGGAATACCTTAATCCAGCCAGCTAATGGTGAATTAGCCAGTGGATTACATGGAGAAGGCCGAATGGAAGAACCTGAGCTTATTCTAGATATCCTGATTCATGAATTTAAAAAAAAACTGCCGCTAAAGGGTAAAAATGCACTGGTAACTGCGGGACCGACTTACGAGGCAATTGACCCTGTGAGGTTTATAGGAAATCATTCTTCAGGGAAAATGGGATTTGCAATTGCCGAGGAGCTTGCAGCTTTAGGTGCTTCAGTGACACTAATTACCGGACCAACTTCGCTCACGCTTCAGCATTCCGGGATCAACAGGATAGATATCAGTTCCGCAGCGGATATGCTGGAAGCAGCCTTAACAACTTTTGAAGGATCTGATGTAGCAATCTTAAGTGCCGCTGTTGCTGATTACCGCCCGAAAGAAATTTCTTCAAGTAAAATCAAAAAAGATGATTCAGAGTTGAAAATCGATCTGATCAAAACTCCGGACATACTTGCAACTTTAGGGAAATTGAAAAAAAAAGGGCAATTACTGGTGGGATTTGCACTTGAAACTGACAATGAAGAAGAAAATGCCATTAAGAAACTGAAAACAAA
>CAMBFY010000301.1 GCA_945865415.1 Sphingobacterium thalpophilum | reverse complement strand
CCAAACATCATTCCTATGGTAATTCCCATCAGGAGATCGGTTAATAAAATTGCGATAATGGTTGCCATGAACGGAACAAATTGTTCCCAGCCTAACTTATACATTTGCTTAAAAAGTTCAGGTTTAGCTAATTTGTACCCTACCATAATCAATATTGCTGCTAAACTCGCCAATGGGATCATATTTAGTAAGCCTGATATGGTAATTGCGCTTATCAACAAGAAAACACCATGAAGTATCGCTGAAATTTTAGTTTTTCCACCAAATGAAATGTTTGCCGAGCTCCTGACAATAACCTGGGTAATAGGCAATCCTCCAATTAATCCGGAAAAAATGTTGCCTAATCCCTGTGCTTTTAATTCTCTGTTTGTTGGTGTAACACGTTTATCCGGGTCAAGTTTATCTGTAGCTTCTACACAAAGCAAGGTTTCAAGGCTCGCTACGATCGCCATAACTACTGCGATTTTGTAAATCTCCGGATTGCTGAGTTGGGTAAAATCAGGAAAGGTAAATTGTGTTAAGAATTGTGTTAGATTTTTGGCTACCGGAAGTTGAACCACCTGGTCACTTGCCAATGTAAAATTCAGAATTCCATTTTGGAACAGGTAATTCATTAGAATTCCAAGGAATACTACAACAATCGGCCCCTGGATTAGCTGGAAAACTTTATATTTTTTTGTTAATACTACATCCCAAAGGATTAATAGCGCAATTGAAATTGTGGCTATTAACACTGCCCCTGGTGTTAATAATTCATATGCTGAATTGATCGCTGTGAAAGTGTTTTCCCCGTCCGCCTGAATGAAAGCATCATCACCTTCCGCGTCTTTGTCGTACCCCAAGGCATGCGGTATCTGCTTCAATATTATCAGCAAACCTATACCTGTGAGCATTCCCTTTATTACGGATGTTGGAAAGAAATAAGCTATGAAACCGGCTTTCGCAAATCCCATAGCAAGCTGAATTATCCCGGCAATTACCACAGAAAGTAGAAATGCCGGCCATGAACCCAATGAAGCTATTGAAGTTAATACAATAACTGCAAGTCCAGCAGCAGGGCCACTCACACCAAGTGCTGACCCACTGGCAATTCCAACAATAATCCCACCTACAATTCCGGCAATAATACCTGAAAAAAGGGGTGCTCCTGATGCAAGGGCAATACCAAGACAGAGGGGAAGTGCTACAAAAAACACGACTATACTGGCCGGTAAATCACTTTTAATTTCTTTAAACATGTTTCCTGATTCCATTTTATATTTTCTGTTTAGTTTATACTTCAAAGATAGTATCAATATTCTTAATAATAGCAATGCTATCTCGATTTATTGTAAAACTTTTTTTTAGTTTTGTAAGACTACGGTAGAAGAAGGAATTTGCACATAAGCTACAGACTCAGATTGATGGAATTACAGGTACAATTAAAGATGAATGAAAAACTGTTCGTTCGTAATCCTGAACAAACAAAATTGGGAAGGAAAATAATTCAGTACAGTGTTCAATTGATCCAGGAGAATGGTTTCGAATCTTTTAATTTTAAAAAATTAGCAGAAGAGATAGGTTCTACAGAAGCCAGTATTTACAGATATTTTGAAAATAAGCATCGTTTACTAATTTACCTTACTGCATGGTATTGGAGCTGGCTTGAATTTAGGGTAATTTTCCATCTCAATAATATTACCGATTCTACCATTAAATTGAAAAAACTGATTCAGCTGTTGGCATCAAATGTTGTTGATGATGACAGTACGATGTATGTTAATGAGAGCCTTTTACATCAGATAATAATTGCCGAAGGCTCAAAGGCATATCTTACAAAACATGTCTCGGATGATAATAAGGACAGATTATTCAAACCTTATAAAGATCTTTGCTCTTTAATTTCCGCAATTATCCTTGAATACAATTCTGATTATACGCACCCTCGTTCCCTTGCCAGCACGATTATTGAAATGTCGCATTTACAGGTATTTTTTATGCATAATCTTCCTTCATTAACAGATTTTGGTGAAATCAAAAATGAGCAACTGGTTGTTGAATATATTGAAGACCTGGTATTTAACAGTATCCGGAAGTAAACAGTTTTAAAAAAATTCTCAGGTATTTTTGTTTTTATCTTTAGAATTAAGCCAGGCAATATTCAATTCTGGCTTGTGTTCCATATTTAGAATGTCCCGGTAAAGATCGGGTCTTCTGGCTTTAGTATAACGATAGCCACCGGCTTGTTTAAGTTTTTCAGGTAAAAGAATTGTACTGGCTAGAGAATCTTCAAAGGTCCTGCATTCAGCCAAAATATCTCCAAATGGGTCGATAATCATAGAGCAACCATTCTTGAGCTGGTCATCATCCATTCCGATGGGATTGGAGAATACGACGTAGATTCCATTATCATAAGCTCTGGACGGTAACCATTTCATCAACCATGCCCTGCCCTTCATGCTATCAAATTCAAGGCGGAGGGAAGTGGGATCATTTTCGCGGTTATGCCATAATTGAGGATCAACAAAACCAGCACCTGGTCGGGTGGAAGGAGTACACATAGTAACATGAGGCATAAAAATGATATCTGCGCCGAGTAAAACGGTAGCCCTCACGTTTTCAATCACATTATTATCATAACAAATCAGTATGCCACATTTCCATCCATGCAAGTCGAATATGGTGTAGCTATTACCCGGATTTAAATGCGGATTAATAAAGGGATGTAATTTTCTATGCTTTGCAATCAGGCCGGTTTTATCTACGCAGACATAGGCTTTGAATAAATTTCCTTCTGTATCCTTCTCAAAAAGCCCTGCCAGAATTGTTATATCGTATTTTTCTGCTATTTCTGTCAAACGAATTATGCTTGGTCCATCGGGAATGAGCTCAGCAATATCAAGTAATTGTTCCCTGGAAAGGTTTCGGGCAAATGTATATCCGGTAATTGAACATTCGTGAAACGCAATTGCCTTTGATCCTGCTGAAGAGGCTTCTTTAGCGAGTTTTTCAATCACTGATAAGTTATAAACTTTATCCCCGCTTTTGTTCTCAAACTGTGCGCTTGATATTTTTATCTTTTCCATGTCCCCGGATTATAGTTAATTTTTGGCATTCTTAAATTTACCACTCTTTCTTTTAATCGGCATTCTATTTAGGATTTTAATTCCATAAATTTTATCCCTGATTTACATTTTTCTGCCTTTATTTTTTGTTAATTCGTTTTCTAATCTTAAAAATATGAAGATCAGCTATAAACCCTTCGAACTCAACCTGAG
>CAMBFY010000300.1 GCA_945865415.1 Sphingobacterium thalpophilum | reverse complement strand
CGATGTTGACAGTAATTTGTCTGATAGTCAGGCAGATCTCAAGCTGTTTTTAACGAACCCTGAAGGTAAGTCGGCCCATCAGGTGTATACCATTAATAATACTCAGGTAACTATTCGGACCAGTGAAGGAAAGTTTGAAGGTTTAAAAGTTGATACACTTCAGGTGGACTCACAGTTTCGATTTGTAGATTATGCTAAAAAATTCAAACCAAAGTCCATAAAGAAATACATATTTTTAAAGAAAGACGACATATATAATATTGAAAATGAAGAACTTACTTACGACAGGCTTTATGATCTGAACGTTTTTAGAAATCTTAAAATAGATTTTGTTAAAGCTAGTGACAGTACCAATAAACTAAATCCCAGATTTGATATTTCACCTTTGAAGCGGATGAGTAATAGAATTGAAGGTGAGTATACCTTTAATTCCGGGCGAAATGGATTTAATATTGGTAATACCTATACAAACAGGAATCTTCTCGGTGGAGCTGAGTTGCTTGAAGTTAAAGCGAGATATGGTGTATTGTTTGATGCCACATCTGATAACAAAATTCTTGATCGTATTTTTAGCAGGGATCTTCAACTGGGAGTCAATCTGATTTTACCCAAATTGCTTGTTCCATTTAGAATCCCGGTAATCGGGAAAAATGGGATGCCTCGCACCACTATTTCCAGTAGTATGCAATCTTTTGACCAGCGTGATGCTTTCAGAAGCCGGGTGTTTATCAATTCAATTACTTACGACTGGGTTGAAACCAAATCTAAGTTCCATTCTTTCACACCAATTAACATAGAATTTAGAAAAGGTGTGCTCGATGCTGTTTTTAAAGATAGCTTATTACAACGGGGATTTGGCTTGTATGTCAGGACAAATGATCGCCAGTTTTTTAATTTTGGCAGCCAATATGCTTTTACTTACAACGCTAACAGAATTACAAATTATAACAATTTCTTTTTCTTTAGAGTGGGAGTTGACTTAGCGGGTAATTCTCTCTGGGCACTAGATAAGCTAATTAATTTCAAAAGGGATAGTGATGGTTTGAGAACCATTTTTGGTTTAGCTTACCAACAGTATGTGAAAACTGAGCTGGATTTACGATACTACCGCTATTTTGGTGGCGACAGACAATTTGTTGCCCGGTTAAATCCTGGTATCGGACTGGCATATGGAAACAGTGACCAGTTAACCTTTGAAAAGAACTTTTTTGCAGGTGGATCAAGTGGTGTCAGGGCCTGGCAGGCACGTACTTTGGGGCCAGGTAATTATAACAGAGAAGTACTGGGAACGGATGGTAAAGCTGATACGCTTAGGGCAAATTTACGGAATCTGGATCAGCTAGGTGAGTACAAACTCGAAGGAAACCTGGAGTATCGGTTCAAAATTGCCAACAATATTATGGGGGCCAAAGTGAAAGGTGCTGCATTTACTGATTTTGGTAATATTTGGAGAAGAACGGAAAGTGTCGAAAATCCAGGAGGAGAATTTAAATTCAATCAATTTTTTAATCAGTTAGCAGTAGGGGTTGGTGCTGGATTGCGCTTTGACCTTAATTATTTTGTCTTTCGGTTAGACGCAGGAGTTAAGGTAAAGGATCCTCAGTTTACAGGTTCAGAACAATATGTGATAAAACATCTTTTCAACAAAAAGGAGTTTAAGGAAGAATATCAGAGAACCCACCGGCCTGATGTTTATCGACTCATACAATATAATTTTGGAATAGGGATGCCTTTTTAGTATTGAGTATTGAGTATTGAGCGATTAATGATTGGTATTTAAAACAAGTTCTTAATTCCGTCAAACACCGTATTAAAAAATGTAGAGCTATTGAGCCCATTGCTCTTATTGAAATAAAACATCACAATCAGTAATATAGCGGCGATAATAATAAACTTTCTAAACATCATTGCCAGAAGAATAATCAAAACAGGTATAATCAAAAGAATAATCCAACTGATTTTTATGGGATTGATCATATCAAATTTTTTGATGACGTAGTATAATTTACCCTGATTCCCTGCTTCATTTTCGTGCCTGATATAAATAAATGTTGATTTACTGATCGGCTGGGCAATTACTGCAGCTCCATTATTGAATTTTAGTTCCTGTTCAAATCCATTAATACTAAATATAAATGTGCCACTAAGGTTTTCAATTGGATGATCTGCACTGTCGGCTGCAATTATTACTAATTGATTATTCTTATAAAGGTTTTCCTTCACAATAAAATTGTTGAGATCAACCGCTGTTCCGATGGCTTTACTTGTTTGTGAGTACAAGTCTCCACAAATTAGCAGTATCAAAATTGATGAAAATGTAAGCGCGATAAATTTCATTCAAACGATCGTTTATAATAAATTAAAAATCCAATAAAAATCCAATAATAATCATCTTCCTCAATCGTTTTTGTAGCTCGAAATCATGATTTTAATTGAAATTTATCGACATTGTAAAGGTAATATAAATATGACCTTTAGTCATAGCATATTAGCTTTTATCAAATAGGGCTCATGATCATTAATTTATTGGAAGATGTAATTTTGCTGAACTTGTCTGATCTCTTGTAGCACCACAAGGGAATAGGATTAAAATTGTAAAAGTAACATAGAGTCGTTTCATTTGGGGTATTTTTCCAATTATAAACTAAGCTATTTTTTGAAGATTTATAAAGGTAATTATCTGGCAGCTGATATTAAGGGTATTGATCAAGCTGAGATTAAGGTAAAATCTTAATGTAAAAAACATAAATTGACTAATTTTCTCTTTTTTTAGAAAGCATGGTCCATTTCTCTTCGGTTCCGATAGTCCTGTGTTCTGCCCTAGTTTTTTGCAGCAGGTTTAGTACATATCATGAAATCTTGTATTGCAAAAAAGCTAGAGCTGCCACCCAGGTTTATTTTACAGGGCAAATCGTCCTTATGCCGGGGTTTTTCCCCTATGAAATCCAGCAGCAGGTAAAATAAACCTTGCCATAGGAGGTATCTTCCGGCTATTCGCATTTTGAAATATAATGTAATTTCTTGCCGGAAATACTCCGGAGGGAAGGACTGAAAAAGCTATGACACGCAGGTATTGCTTTCCAAAACCTAAAAATTGTTTTCCAGAGTTTATCTGACCAATTATGACCGTATTTTTTTAATCCGGCTTGTATCGCACTTAGCTTAAATTATTCTCTTGCTTAGGTTGATTGTAAGATTTTGTACATTTAATAAAAATAATTCTATGAACTGGAAGTTAATTACATTGTTGTTCCTGCTTGTTTCGCTGAACGTCCTCGCACAG
>CAMBFY010000299.1 GCA_945865415.1 Sphingobacterium thalpophilum | reverse complement strand
ATTATCTACCCGCCGGACTTGGTCCTGCGGGTTGTGACAAACCGTCCAAATCGTAAACAACATTTCCTGCTCTAATAGTCATTTCTGTTTGCAGTCTTTGCTTGCCGGTAACTTTTCCACCTCTGACAGGCCAACCAAAATCACCTTCGTTAATTCTAAAAATAGCAATATCAGCGACTGATCCTTGTGAGAGGTTTCCAAGTTCTTCGCGTTTGATAGCCTGAGCAGGATGCCAGGTACTCGCAGCAATTACATCTTTTAATGGCATGCCTGTTGCCATTATTAAACCCATGATATTTTCCATACTTTTCATCGGACCATTCATACTTCCTGTATGGAGATCAGTACTAATTGTAGTTGGATAAAAACCTTGCTTAACAGCCGGTACACCCTGATTATACAAATAACTGGCGCCTCCAAATCCAATATCAAAAACGACCCCCTTCTCTCTGGCTTTGTAAACAAATGGTTTTACTTTACCATTCATGTCCACAATAGATTCCCTACCATTGGGGCTGTCGGTACCATTTCCCCCAAAAGCATGGGTAAATATATCTCCTTTTCGGAATTTTACATTAAACAATGAATCAAGAGGTAAATATGGATCAGCAGAACCAAAATCGACCATGATCGGGATATTAGCAAGTCTTCCCGCCTCAAGCGCACGGTCGGTAGGAACCCAGGTACGGCCAGAGAAATGGGCCAGCTTAACTCCCACAATATCATTTGGATATTTCTTAGCCATCTCTGCTGTTTTCTGAGGATCCATTTCATCAATATTATTTTCGCCAGCGCCGTCCATTCCGGTACCAACAATATTTAGCATAGTCAGAACACGCGTTTGTGAAGCATCAATTGTGCGCTTCTTATACAGTTCAAAATCTCTCCAACCCGTACAACCTGCATCAACTACAGTAGTAACTCCGGTGCGGAAAGTAAATCCATCGGCAGGCAAAGCGGTAGCCGCATTTTTCAAATAACTTCCATCATGACCCCAAAAAAAATGGACATGGATATCAATTAATCCCGGTGTAACATATAAGCCCTTGGCATCAATAATCCTATCTGCAAGATCAGGATTAATATCTTTAGCAATCAGCGCAATCTTTCCTTCAGAAGCCGGAACAGCCGGACGAGCCGGTATCGCAAGACGGGCCGGTCGACCATTTTCTGCAGGACGTTCGGCCATTGCCGGACGCGCTGCCTGCCCTCTTCTGCCTGCTGTGAACGCAATGTCCAACACAGAATTTATATTGTTTTTTGGATCAATTACGTGTCCGCCTTTGATAATGTAAGCATATGGCTTGCCTGATGGTGATCCGCCAGGTTGAGCATTAGCCCTGAACCCGAAAATTACCAGAACGGTAAATAGTACTAATTTTGTTTTCATTTCAATTTTATTTAATTCTTGAAATATAGAAAAATACCCTGATGATCTTAGGGCTAAATTGATTAACTGATCATCCAAAAGCAGAATTATCTGTTTTTAAACTCGACAATGATTTCTTAAGACTGAAAATATGTGTCTTAATCAATTCCAAAGGGCTTTAGCTCTGATTTTAGGGCAGGAATGTAGAAAATACCTGCTACTAAAGGTAATTGTAACAATAACATTAGCTGGTTGTTGAGACTTGAATTACAGCTTATCATATGGATACTTAAAACTTTAACGATTCTTTGAAATAATAAGCTATTTTTATAAGAACATAAAGACAAAATAGATTTTATTCCATCGCTTATGTTTCTAATTCTATAAATAAGGATATACCAAATGAAAAGATACGCATTATTTTTTATTGCACTGTTTATGCTGGGCAATAGTTCGAAAGCTCAACAATCAACAAAACCCTATGGCATTATCATTAAAGGGGGGCACGTAATTGACCCAAAAAACAATATCAATGAGGTAATGGATATTGCAATTACCTCACCTCAGGGAAATCAAACAGCGAGAACAAACGTTCCTGCGATAGAAGGTAAAATTGCTTTGGTAGCCAAAAATATTGATGAAAATCTGGGTTTAAAAGTAATTAATGCGAAAGGCCTGTATGTAACTCCGGGCCTTATTGACCTGCACGTGCATGTATTTTCAGGAACTAACTTAAAGCAGGAATACATGAATGGCCCTAGTTCAGTCTGGCCGGATGGCTTCACGTTCCGTTCGGGTGTTACAACAGTAGGTGATGCCGGCAGTTCAGGATGGCGCAGTTTTCCAGAATTCAAGAAGAATATTATTGACAGGTCACAAACAAGGGTTCTGGCTTTTCTGAATATTATAGGTGACGGAATGGGTCAGTATCAGCAGAATGTAAATGATTTAGATCCCAATAAAGCAGCTGAGGTTGCCGTGGCCAATAAAAAGGATGTTGTGGGTTTTAAATCTGCTCATTTTAGCGGGGATCCATTCATAGCTTTGGATAGTGCAGTAAAAGCTGGCAATATTGCTGATATGCCTGTCATGCTGGATTTAACGTATCCTTCCAAGCCAAGTATTAGTTCCGTTGAGGATCTTTTTATGAAACATCTTCGTCCCGGAGATATTTTTACTCATATGTACCGACTGACCTTTCCATTTTTCTATGATCATGATCAAGTTTCAGCGCTTGCATTTGCAGCACAAAAAAGAGGTATACTTTTCGATATAGGACATGGAGGGAATGGTTTTACTTTTGCCCGTGCAATCCCATCGGTACAACAAGGGTTTTTACCTTATTCGATAAGTACCGACCTGCATATTTCAAGTATGAATGCCGGAATGAAGGACATGACTAATATTATGTCCAAATTTTTGAACATGGGATTGCCCCTGCAGGATGTTGTTTTAAGGTCGACCTGGAATCCTGCTAAAGAAATTAAAAGAGAAGAACTTGGAAATCTGTCTGTAGGATCAGTTGCAGATGTAGCCATATTAAGCTTGAAAAAAGGGAAATTCGGATTTATTGATTCACATAATTACCTGCTGAAAGGGACTAAAAAACTGGAAGCTGAATTAACGATTCGGGGCGGAAAAATAGTTTGGGATCTGAATGGCATTGCAGGGAGAACTGATAAAGAAAGTACAGAGTTGACTTTCAAGTAAGCAAGAATTTGTCAATGGTATTCTTTAGTGGACCGATTAAGAATCAACAATTCCTGCCTGAAACCCTACAATTTATTTCATAAACTAATGCCTAAATTAACCTGCATATTATCTATTTGGCCACAATTTTTCTTTTGACCAAATAGTCATACACCAAAGATCCCAGGTATTGATACCCATCTTTATTGGGATGAACACCATCTTTCTCAGTCATTAAATTAGCC
>CAMBFY010000298.1 GCA_945865415.1 Sphingobacterium thalpophilum | reverse complement strand
TCAAAATTTGTATCTGATGGTCCTAAAACAACCTATAACATAGGGAGAATTGGAGGCGGGACATCAGTGAACTCTATTCCTTTTGAAACCTGGATGGAAGTAGATATGCGCTCGCTGAGTCCTGATAAGCTTAAGGGAATGGAGCAGATTTTACTAAATCAGGTAAATAAAGCTTTGAATGACTATAATTCAGGAATCAAAACCGGAGCGAAACTTACCGCCAATTTTGAAAAAATTGGTGAACGACCCTCAGGATTACAAAAAGAAGAATTACCTTTGATTCAGAAGGCAAAAGCAGTAATTGAATATTTTAAATTAGAACCAACTTTAGGTACCGGATCAACTAACTCAAATATTCCAATTTCACTTGGGATACCCAGTATCACCATTGGAAGAGGAGGTAAAGGTGGAAATGCTCATTCCCTGGATGAGTGGTGGATTAACGAAAATGGAGCTGAAGCAATAAAGTTTGCATTATTTATTCTAATTGCTGAAGCCGGTTTGGTCTATTGATTTAATTAAAAAAAATAATTAATTTATCTTCGAATAATTCATTGGGAATCTTTAACAATTCAATTTTATTCATAAATTCATTAAAAAAAATGAAAAAATTTAAAACATCAGAATTAGTAATATTAGCTGTTACAATTTTAATTATCTTCATATCAGAATATTACTACATTTTCGAAAACAACGTTGACAAAGCAATATTTATTGGATTGTGGCCACCAACTATTTTGGGATTATTAAATTTCATTAACTCTAAAACGAACAAATAAATGGAACAGTTAGATTTAATTATTTTGACCTCAATAATTGCTGTAGCTTTCATAGTTTTTATCGCAGCAACATTAAGAGAGTTTAGTAGTATGGATAAAAATCCCTTTGATGGACAGTCAAATAGCAAATCATCAAAAAAAAAGAAATAATTTCGTACGCTTAGGAGAGCTAATTGAATATAATGAACTAAGTGAAGTTCAATAAAAAAGGATTCTAAAAAGAATCCTTTTTTATTGAATGATGTATGAGGATTTTGCTGCTGAGAAAAGATTTCATTCTGATTTTTTTGTTATTATTTCAATGTCAGAATCTGACCGGCATGATTTTTAGTATCAATTTCAGTGATCACTTTATTGATATAACCTGTTTTATTGATCAAAAAAGTGGTTCTGGTTGTGCTGAATGCTTTTACACCATTCCTTTCCTTCTCTGTCCAGACCCCATATTTTGTAACAATTGATTTATCTGTATCCGCCAAAAGCGAAAAAGGTAAATTATTTTTTGCAATAAAATCGCGGTGAGAGGCCTCATCATCAATGCTCACGCCCAAAATGGTATAACCTTCTTTTTTTAGTTCTTTAAAGTTATCACGTAGGCTACAGGCCTGAGCAGTACAGCCGGAAGTATTATCCTTTGGATAAAAATACAATACCAGTTTTTTGCCTTTGAATTCTTTCAGGGATACTGCTTTGCCATTCTGATCTTTGGAAACAAAATCCGGTGCTTTGTCACCCGCCTTCAATGATGTTTGTGCCTGACTAAGCCCCGGAGCAATCAGACTCAGAAGCAGTATTAAGGTGAATATTGATTTCATAATTTCTTTTTGTTGTAAAATACGGATTTTGAAAAATTAGAATTTGTAATTGTTCAGTTACCTACAATCTTTATCTCTTGTCAGTTGTCTGAAATATTGTGGATCTTCAGAAAATATTTTTTTTGTGAACAGTTAATTTCCATCGATAATCGTCAATTCGTATCTCTTATCTCTTATCTCATATCTCTTATCTCATATCTCATATCTCAATCCGTAATTCATAATTCGTAATTAAAAATGATCACATCCCCCGCATCCACATCAATTGTACTGGCATATGCATTTGCAGGAACCATCGAACCATCTTTGAGAACACGCTTCAGTGATGAGTCACCTAAAAGGGTTAAGCTCATTTTTTTTCGATAATCTGTATTAACAATAACAATAAACTGCTTTCCCCCATTCTCCATCAATGAAACCAGCGCAGTTTTGCCTTCAGTTGCAAAGACCTTAATTGGTGCTGGAAGGACAGACATTCTTTTGGTGCCAGATGGTATAGTATTACCAAAAAATTGCAGCGACTTCACTTTCGCACCATAAAAAACGCCCGAAAGATTTTTTATTTCCTGATTCAAGGTTTTGATATGATCGTAAACAGTACTTCTCTTTCCTTCAAGAGTGATTGGTCCGCCTCGAAAATCTTCAGTGGATGATTCAGGCGTCCAATAAGTAAAATATTGAAGCCCCTGAGCACCATAAGCCAGATTAGTAAACATTTGAACCCGCATTGTGGCTAAAGATGGAGCCTCATGCTTGTTATCAAACAAGATTGATTGAGCAAATCCCCAGAAAGGCTTACCAATTTTTTTGGCCTCATCCGAGAATATCTCCAGGTTCTGATGCCATTTCTCATAAACTCCTTCAGCAGAAGTTAAGGGATAAGAATCAAAAGAAAGAAAATGCAGTGGGACTTCCTTCGCAAATTTAGTGACATAATCCCTGTAATTAGCTGTTCCTAATTGTAAAGGTGTAGCATAATTCGGGAATAGATTGACATAGCAAAAATGATTTGGATCAGTAGCATTCACTCTCTTGGCCCAGTTACCCAGGTCTGTAAAGGCATCTACCGCAGGCTCGTCGCGAAGAAAATAACCGGCCAGAGCCGGATGATTCATAAATCGCTTTACAATCTTTTCAGTTTCAGTTTTTAATTCAGGGCAGCTGATTACAATTTTCATACCTGCCTGTTGCGCTGCATCCAATGATTTTTGAGCATCCTGCGGACTTCCAAGGAAAGAGAAACTAATATCAAAACCAGCTTCTTTCATTTCAAGATACCTGGCAGGGCTAGCCTCTTCAGGAGGAATACTATACCAGCCAAGTATCGGGATGTGGCCATTGGATTTCAATTTTTCTTGAGAAAAAGCGGATGAAATTATCAATGTAGGCAGAATTAAAGCTACACAGATACGCCGGAATGAAATCCAAAGAATGTTTGGTGTACTGCTTTGGCAGTATAACTGAATTTGAAGACCTCTTGATGTTGACATATTTTGCTCAAATTTTCGGAAAAATTTATTTGTTTCAAGCTACAAATTAACGTTTAATAAACCTCTGGATCTACTGAAGAAAATGATCCAGGGTCAGAATGATAAAACCGAACACTGAAAAACGATTTTCATTCGTAATTTAAATTAATAAGGCGCCAAAGATCAGTTGGCGCCTCATTAAAAACTATATATTACAGATTTTATCTGCCTGCCGGACTTG
>CAMBFY010000297.1 GCA_945865415.1 Sphingobacterium thalpophilum | reverse complement strand
ATTTCATCATCTATTCCGGTAAGAGACTGAATATAAATTGGAATAGGTTTTAAAGGATTGATTAAAGTCTTGAATTGTTCAATAACGAACTTACCGTCATGCACTAAAATTGCGACTTCTGTTATACCATTCGCACTTGCATGACCTCCGGTTGTTTCAATATCGACTATTGCATACATTTTAAAAGCGCTCTCATTTCTCCAAATATAGGAAGATTTTAGCGATGCTAATAATATTAGTATGTAATTAGCCTAAGAAGCTGCCAGAAACTACTTCTTAATGGGTTTAAGCAAATATTTTCCTTTGGTCGGTGTTGTCACCGACCAAGAGATGTGATCTGTTGATACTAGAGTGACAACACTGACATGAGGAGACTGGTACGGAGATAACACCGACCAGAGGGTAAGTCGCCAGAAACTACTTCTTAATGGGTTTAAGCAAATATTCCAGTCCGTTAAGCTTTATTTCATACATGGTGGCTAGTAAAATACCAATTTTGCCTTCCGGAAATCCGTTATTTTCAAACCAGACCAGATAATATTCAGGTAAATCGCAAATAGGCCTACCCTTATACTTACCAAAAGGCATAACTATATTCACAATATCTTTTAGGATCTGGGGGTTCATACGCGGATTTTAACTCAATTTTCTTTTATAAATAATCTGAAGATATAGAAAGGCAAAAAAGGTAACTATGCCGGCAATATAAAAAATAGGTGGAATCATGCTTACATCTGTAATGTATAAAGTTCCTGCAAAAAAAGCTCCCAGTCCAATTCCAGCTTCAAGCGCTATATACATTGTTGCCACAGCCTTTCCCCGATGATCAGGATGACTCAAATCAATGATCCAGGCCGTGATTGAAGGAGATAACATTCCGGTTGCAATACCATACACCGCAGACCCGATCATAAGGCTTGTTGGCCCCTTAGCAAACCCGATTAATCCCAAAGAAACCATGAGAATAATCAATGAAACTTTAATAATTCGAACTCTTCCAATTCGATCAGACAATCTTCCAGAAATGAAACGTATCAGTAGAGAAGAAAAGGTAAAAACCATGAAAAAGAGACCTTTGTTTGAAACACCGAGATGTACTCCCCAATCTGAAATAACTGTAAGAATAATGCCGTAGCTTAAATAGGCAAGAAAAGTTATCAATGCAGCAACCAAAACTCTGACTTCTATTATTTCGCTGCGATCTATTTTAATCATTGAAAACCGAAAGGATTCCCTTTTTACTAAGGTTTCATGCATGTTCATTAAAATAACAATAGACAATAGTGCGAAAACGGAGGAACAATAAAACATGGCATTAATTGAGAACATTTCTGTTAGTTCGCTACCAATTGCCGGTCCGATTGCAAGTCCTGTACTAAAACAAACCCCGTGAATTCCCATTGCTTCTCCCCAACGATTTCCAGGAACTATATCAGCAACATAAGCCGCAGTTGCAGTAGGTTTAAAACCTGTTGAAAATCCATGAAACAGTCTGAGCCATAAAAATCCTGCAACACTGGTCAGTATAGGATACAATAAACCACATATAACGCAAACAAAAGACCCTACCGCCATAACTGGTATCCGACCAATTTTATCGGTTAGCTTACCACTAAACGGTCTTGAAATACCTGCCGACAAGGTAAACAAGGCGATGATATACCCCTTATATTCTGCACCACCCAGGCTGGTTAAATAGGCTGGCATTTCAGGAATTAACATATTGAAACTAGCTGAAAACAGAAAGGAACTCAGGCATAAAAGTGCAAATTGGATAGTATAGATAGGATGTTTATGCTCAGACATGGTTAAAAATAGTCTGGCAAAAATAATAAGAAATTCAGGTTTTAGGCTTTAAATTAAAAGCTATGGAAATAGATTAATAAAAGATATTCTATTTTGGCATCTATTGTAAAACATTTTGCCAATAAATCTTTATTCATGCAATTTCTGAAAGTTATTGTGCTTTTTGCTAAAATTCAGCTTAAATATTAATTTGTTATCAATTATATTAAAAGTTAAGTAAATGTAAAGTAATTATTAATTTAATACTTCAACATCATGTAATTATCAATTACTTTTGTAGACTAAAAGAAAGCCATGTCTGAACAAAGAGTGATAGTAAGTGTATGGAAGGATAACTGGCAATCGTCGGATTATAGAAAGAAATGTATTACCGGCTTAATCCTTATCTCATTTATTCTACTTTTCCTTCCATTTTTTTACCAGGCTATTGAAAAAAGAAATGGAATCAGTTTAAACGATTATTTGCTGGCCTGGTTACCTGCTTACGACCTATCTATTTTTATTTTCATTACAATCTGGTCAATGACCATATTGACATTCAGCCGTTTCAAGCAGGATCCTAACTTATTTTTAACCTTCCTATGGGGTTTTATTCTTATTAATTTATCACGTTTTGTCACTATTGGTCTGATTCCACTTGATGCACCCAGAGATCTGATTCCTATACATGACCCGATAAGCAATCAATTTTACGGACCCAAATTTATAACCAAAGATTTGTTTTTTTCCGGTCATACAGCAGCCATGTTTTTGATGTTTTTATGCCTAAAGAGAAGGACAGATAAAATTCTTGCATTAACAGCAACCATTTTCATCGGAATCGCAGTACTTCTGCAGCACGTCCACTATACACTAGATGTAATAATGGCACTTGTAATTACATATTACATTTGGATTGGCTCAAAAAAAATTGTAGAATCCTAATAAATTTTATTTCCCCTTAATCTTGTTCAGGGAAATTCTTATCGATCAAAAGTTGAATTAATCCATCAACCAAACCTACCCTTGGAACAAATATTTGTTTCACACCCCCCCACTTCATTACGGTAAGGTAGATCTCACATGCTGGTATGATAACATCTGCACGATCCTGATTTAGTCCAAGAACATTGATTCTGTCTTTAAGTGAGAATGAATTGAGATAAGAATATAATTCTCTCAGTTTTGTAAAAGTTATTGGTGAACCATCTTTTCCATCTGCCATTTTGAACAGTTTATTGATATTTCCTCCAGTACCTATACCAGAAAGATTTTTATAAGACTGAGCCATGTTCTTTACCCATTCTTTCATTTCAATCCAGGTTTCCTCTTTATCCTGATTATCAAGTATCCTGATACCTCCTAAATTGAAGGACCGTGAAGAAATGAGCTCGCCATTACTAAATACAGAAAGTTCAGTACTTCCACCGCCTACATCGATGTATAAGTAATTCTTTTTACGTTCGAGACTTTGTTCAATATGGCTGGCGTAAATTATATTGGCTTCCCTTTGTCCCTCTACAATTT
>CAMBFY010000296.1 GCA_945865415.1 Sphingobacterium thalpophilum | reverse complement strand
CTTATCTACCTAAATTAGTTAGGGCTGGCCAACGAGTAGCCATTTGCGACCAGCTGGAAGATCCAAAAACAACCAAAACGATTGTAAAACGCGGAGTCACAGAACTGATCACTCCAGGAGTTTCATACAGTGACAATATTATCCAGCAGAATACCAATAATTACTTGGCTTCACTTTATTTCGAGAAAAATTCATTTGGTATTGCATTCATTGATATCTCGACCGGCGAATTTTTAGTAGCCCAGGGCAACGCCGATTATATTGATAAGCTTCTTCAAAGTTTCAAGCCCAGTGAGGTAATTTTTCAGAAAAGCAGGCAGCGTGATTTTGTAGAAACATTTGGCGATCGTTTTTATACCTATCACCTTGATGATTGGGCCTATAGTGGTGATTATACCACTGAAATTCTCCTGAAACATTTTGAAGTTAATTCTTTGAAAGGGTTTGGTATTGAAAAATTACCCTTAGCTATTACAGCGGCAGGTGTTGCTCTGCATTATCTGAATGAAACGGAACATCGTAACCTTCAGCATATATCTTCAGTTTCAAGAATAGAAGAAGATCGTTATATGTGGCTTGACCGCTTCACGATTCGAAATTTAGAGCTTATTGGTTCTGCCAATGAGAATGCCGTTAGTTTAGTTGATGTTTTGGATAAGACCTGTTCCCCGATGGGTGCACGATTGCTTCGGCGATGGATCATTATGCCACTAAAAGAACGGAAACCTATTCAGGAACGCCTGGATGTGGTTGAATTTCTGGTCAATAATGATGAACTGCGTGAAAACCTGCTTCATGAATTGAAACAGATAGGTGATCTGGAAAGGTTGATCTCAAAAATTGGCCTTCAAAAGGCAAATCCCCGGGAAGTGTTGCAGTTGAAAAGGGCTTTATATGCCATAGCTAATTTAAAGGAGTTATGTCAGGATTCTGAAAATTTCCCTTTGAAACTGATCGCTGAACAGTTTAATCCATGTGTTCTGATCAGGGATAAAATTGAGAAGGAGCTA
This sequence comes from Sphingobacterium thalpophilum, assembly GCA_945865415.1. GTDB lineage: Bacteria > Bacteroidota > Bacteroidia > Sphingobacteriales > Sphingobacteriaceae > Daejeonella > Daejeonella thalpophilum_A. The sequence continues at coordinate 2,307 of CAMBFY010000296.1, read as the reverse complement.
AATCCTGATGCACCGGTTATGCTTGCAAAGGGCTCTGTTATTTCTGATGGGGTTGATGAAGAACTCGATCGTTTGCGGAAGATCGCTTTCGGAGGAAAAGGTTATTTGCTTGAAATTCAAAAGCGGGAAGCTGAAATTACAGGAATTCCTTCTTTAAAGGTGGCTTTTAATAATGTATTTGGTTATTATTTGGAAGTAACCCACACTCATAAGGATAAGGTTCCGGCTGAATGGTTGAGAAAACAAACCCTGGTAAATGCCGAACGATATATTACTCCTGAGCTGAAAGAATATGAAGAACAGATTCTTGGTGCAGAAGAAAAGATTCAGGTATTGGAAACCCGTTTATATAATGAGCTGACTTTTGCTTTATCCGAATTTATCAAACCGATTCAATTGAATGCCCAATTAGTTGCTCAATTGGATGTTTTACTCAATTTTGCCGGACTTGCTATTAAGAATTATTATATCAAACCCGTGATTGATGAAAGTAATCTAATCGATATAAAAGGGGGGCGACATCCTGTAATTGAAAAGAATCTACCTCCGGGTGAAGAATATATTACCAATGATGTTTTTCTGGATAGTGATTCTCAACAGATTATCATCATTACGGGTCCAAATATGTCAGGTAAATCTGCTTTACTAAGGCAAACAGGACTTATTGTATTGATGGCACAAATGGGCTGTTTTGTCCCTGCCAAAGAGGTACAGATCGGTCTTGTTGATAAGATTTATACTAGGGTAGGGGCCTCAGATAATCTTACAACTGGTGAATCAACATTCATGGTTGAAATGAATGAAACGGCTAGTATATTAAATAATTTATCACCTAGAAGTCTGATTTTGATGGATGAGATTGGTCGTGGTACCAGTACCTATGATGGAATATCTATTGCATGGTCAATTGCAGAGTATCTTCACAATCATCCATCTGCAAAAGCTAAAACATTATTCGCAACCCATTATCATGAATTGAACGAACTCACCAACTCTTTTAGCAGGATAAAGAATTTTAATGTATCGGTTAAAGAACTTGGGAATAAAGTCATTTTCCTGCGAAAGCTTGTACCCGGGGGGAGTGAGCATAGTTTTGGTATCCATGTTGCGAAGATGGCCGGAATGCCTCCAAAGTTGGTGAGCAGGGCTAATGAAATTTTAAAACGACTTGAGCAGGAAAGAACCGGGGGTGAGGATATCAAAGACAGTCTTAAGAAAGTACAGAAGCAGGCCTACCAGCTTCAAATGTTTTCCATTGATGATCCGGTACTGGTTAAAATCAGGGATATGTTAAATAATCTGGAAGTCAATACACTTACTCCGGTTGAAGCATTGATGAAACTGGATGAGATTCAGAGGGTACTTAAGTCTTAGTATTTAGTATTGAGAGGTTAGTATTGAGAACCAAGAGTCAAGAATCAAGACTTAATCCAGGTTTATTTGAAAATTTGTTTAAAGAATTTTAACTCTTGGCATTTCATTTGACAATTGCAACACATAATTACCAACCAACTGAGGAGTAATTTATTTGGCGATCTGTTTTGAGACTTACGAATTTACCTGGGCCTTATGCAGTTAAATTCGTCGGTCGCTTGCTATTAATTAAGTACCAAAACACAAGACAAAAGAAATACTCTTATTAAATTAATTGGAGGCAATCTTCTGATTAGAAATTAGTATTGATTAACTCTGCCGGATTTTTTATCCTTTTCCCTTCCAATCAAATTGACTGTTCCTGCTCCAGCAACAGCACCAATCGCTGCACCTATGTCATTTTTCTTGTCCACGATAAATCCTGTTCCTGATTCAACAATACCTCCAATAACTGCAACCTTAGCAGCTGAACTCCAGCCTTTTTATTAAGCTGTTGTTTCTTTTTGAGCGCCTTTATTTGTTTTGCTTACTGATTTTGAAGATGATCCGGATTTTTGAAACTTTTTTTTGAATAATTGCTCTATCCACTTTAACAAAAATTGCATTCGCAATAGAATCTGCTGCTACATCTCGTTTGAAACTATCAAGTTTTGAACCATTCTGATGGAGTCTTTGATCTGTCGATTAAAAAAATTTGGTTTTTTAAAACAGGAAGTATTCTCATTTTTATTCTGATTTCAAAAAATAACTTTTACAATTAAAAAAAAATCTTTTTAATTAACTATTAATCAACAATCAATTATTTGTTAACAATTGGAGGAAATATCAAAAAAAAACAAAAAAATATTTTGATTCAACGTAATAATGTTGTTAACTTCAATTTTACTTAAAAATAATTATGTCAGATTTATCTGAAAGAAATGATTTATTAGT
>CAMBFY010000295.1 GCA_945865415.1 Sphingobacterium thalpophilum | reverse complement strand
AAATCATCAAAAAAAATCATATTTTTAGGTGCCTTCTGAATTTTCAGAAGGCACTTTTTATTTTAGTTAAATTACAAAGAAGATCTCCTTAGCTTTAGTTGTGAGTAGTTTCAAATTAATTGTACGTCTAGTTCAAAAGGTAATAGTTTGCTTCCTCGCAATTTCATTGGTTTGGGTGCTGATCTATAGGTTTGTTAACCCTCCCATTACTTTTCTCATGATTCAGCGTGCTGTGGAGCGCAAAATCGATGGCAAGGACTTTAAAATTCATAAATCATGGTTACCTGTTGAAGATATCTCAACTAATTTGAAGAAGGCAGCAATTGCCGGGGAGGATATAAATTTCCTGGATCACAAAGGCTTTGATTTTAAAGCAATGGAAACGGCTTTTGTAAAAAATAAAAAAGGTAAAAGCATTAGGGGTGGCAGCACTATTAGTCAGCAGACTGCTAAAAATGTTTTTCTTTGGCCTGGAAGATCTTATATCCGTAAAGCCTTTGAAGCGTATTTTACAATACTAATAGAGCTTTTGTGGGGGAAGGAACGAATTCTGGAAGTATATCTCAATGTAATTGAAATGGGGGATGGTATCTATGGAGCAGAGGCTGCCGTTCAGAATTATTGGGGAAAATCAGCTAATAGTATGAGCAAATCTCAGGCATCCTTGTTGATTGCAGTATTGCCAAATCCCCGTCGCTGGAGTCCGGCAAGGCCTAGCCGCTTCGTTTATTATAAGCAAAGCCTGATTTTAAGAAATATGAGGTCATTGAAAAAAGTACCTTTTTAATGAGATAAATGTAATCAGGTACTAGTCTTTAATTGTGATTTAGCTTTCAATTGTCTTTATTCCTTGATCCTTACTCTTTCTTCAAATAGTAAATACCTTCGCATGCCAGCTTTCTGCCAAAGGGATATTCCAAGAAGTTTCAAGCTCTTTCCTGCTACTAATCAGATTATTGAAAACAAGTGTTTCGCTTGTAACAAGTCCATTTTTGATATGGTCTTCAAACTCAACCCGACTGCAATTAATGATATTATCACCAGATTTATAGGCCATTCTGAACCGGTCGAACAAGTTGAGATTGAATTTAGATTCTATTGATTGCATCAAATGGACTGATTTGTCGATACTGCATCCGGTTGCACCGGCAATTTGCTCATCAACAGAAATTACAATAAATTGATGATGGAAAATTTCGGCCAAAGCTGCCAGGGCCTGTCCATGTGCCTGCCATTCTTTAGTAAAGTCCTGTAGTATTTGTGTTATGGCCTGTTCTTCCTCTGCTGTAAAAGGTCGGTCCGACTGATAAATCCATACCCTGGAATTTTCTGAAATGTTCATATTGTAAATTTACGAATTCATTGAATATGTAAGACCAATTTATATCAGATTTACAAAATCATGATGGAGAGGTTAAAATCAACTTAATGGTTACAATTGATTCTTTTTTTTAAATTAAATGAGAAATCACTTTCTGATAAAATGTTTATTGGATTTAAAATATGTTTAGCAAGATCAGTCTTTTAGCAGTTTTCACAATGTGGCTTCTTGTTTTTTGCAGCGCTAAATTAGGATTAGATGAGGAAATTCAACAGATCGCGTTACCAAGCCAAGTAAAACTTAACATGCTCCATCATGCTCATTCAGACGCCGATAAGATTCGGCAATTCGAATTACTCCTGAATAGTGAAGGTTTTTTGAGGTACCGCCGAACCTATAGTAATGGTAAACAGGAATATTATTCTTTTAATTTAATGCGCATTAAAGCCATTTTTTTTAGAAAGCAATACCTGTGTGATATAGGTCAGTTCAGCCCTTTCCTCCGGAGTATTTCCGGCAAGAAATCGCGTTCTATGTCAAATTACGAATAGCCGGAAGATACCTCCTGCGGTAAGGTTTATTTTACCCGCTGCTGTATTTCATTGGGGCGGGCAGCCCAGATATATGTCCCCCTGCCATTTGAAATTAACCCGGGTGTTCATTGCCTTTTTTGATTAACGAATTTCATGATATCTATTAAAACTGCAACAAAAAACCATGGCAAAAATGGGAAGGTAGGACCTAAGAGAAACAGACCTTGCTTTCTAAATCAAGAGAAAATCTACAATCTAAAACAGCTCGGAAGGATTTTATATCGAAATCAGGTTAAATTAATTAATTGAAGGTTGCTTTTTTGGTTGAAAGCACCTTTTTTATAAGATACCAGTTTAAAGTCCGTTTGCCCGAACTGTAATTTCTGCAATATCAAGCACTGTGACGTCCTGCTCCTTGTTGTAATTCTTTATTCCATCACTCAGCATGGTCATGCAAAAAGGACAAGAAGCGGCAACTATATTTGGATTCAGCGCCAATGCTTCATCAATTCGCTCAATATTGACATCTTTTTTTCCTTTTTCAGGCTCTTTGAACATTTGAGCACCTCCGGCACCACAACATAGTCCGTTGGATTTACATCGTTTCATCTCTACCAAATCAGCATCCAGAATTTCCAGAGCCTTTCTCGGGGCTTCATATACATTATTGGCTCTTCCTAAATAACATGGGTCATGAAAGGTTATTTTTTTTCCTTTGAATGACTCGCCACCCTCAGCTTTCAGTTTACCTTCGTCAATCAGTTGCTGGATAAGCTGTGAATGATGAATCACCTCATAATTACCACCCAATCCCGGGTACTCATTTCTAAGGGTGTTAAAACAATGAGGACATCCGGTAACTATCTTTTTGATATTGTATCCATCCAAAACCTGAATATTGCTCATGGCCTGCATCTGAAATAGGAATTCATTCCCCGCCCGTTTTGCAGGATCTCCTGTACAGCTCTCCTCAGTTCCAAGGACAGCATATTTTATTCCTACATGATGTAAAATCTTACAGATGTCTCGTGTGATCTTTTGTGCCCGTTCATCAAAACTTCCTGCACATCCTACCCAGAATAAAATCTCCGGACTCTCACCATTTACAGCCATTTCGGCCATTATTGGAACTTTAAGCTTGTGCATTGTGCTTGTCTGTTGTTAGTTGTTAGTAATTTATTAGTCCATTGAAAATATGGCAGTCATCACCTTGATTTTCTGTTCATTCTCAATTTTGTTATCGCTTGCCTGTAATAAATCTCAAATGATCTGTTAAATGTCTTTATTATTTATTCTTTACTCCTTAATCTAAATCACAAATTTTCAAATGAACCAGGATTTGGTCTTGCTTCTTGGTTTTTGACTAACTTGTAAATTGCCTATTTCCATACCTTAATTCTCCTCTGCCCAATTCATCCTGTCTGCCACAGCATATTTCCATGGAGCACCATTATTCTCTACATTTCCGAACATCGCATTTATACTCGCCG
>CAMBFY010000294.1 GCA_945865415.1 Sphingobacterium thalpophilum | reverse complement strand
CCCTTTAAACGCTATCAGATTCAGCCCGTATGGCGCGCCGATAGGCCACAAAAAGGACGATATCGAGAATTTTATCAGTGTGACGCAGATGTTGTTGGTTCTGAAAGCCTGATCAATGAAGCCGAATTCGTACTGATCTATCAGGAAACATTAAGTAGATTAGGCTTGAAAGATTTTACCGTAAAAATAAATAATCGTAAAATTCTATCCGGTATTGCCGAAATTATTGGGAAGCCTGAACTGATTATTGATATGACGGTCGCAATTGATAAGCTAGACAAGATTGGCATTGATGGGGTGACCAAAGAACTGATTGAACGCGGTTTTACACCATCAGATATCAATATACTTAACCCAATCATCAACCTGAGCGGATCAAACGAAGAAAAGCTGAAAAGCCTTCGATCAGTGCTTGCTTCATCGGAAATTGGTTTGAAAGGAATTTCTGAAATTGAGACTATATTTTCTTACCTCGATAAGTTCTCAATACTCAATACTCAATACTCAATAGTCAATTTAGAACTTGATATAACCCTTGCCCGCGGACTGAACTATTATACAGGTGCTATCTTCGAGGTAAAAACCAACGAAGTGGCTATGGGTAGTATTGGAGGTGGTGGACGATATGATGATCTGACCGGAATGTTTGGTCTCAATGATCTGACAGGGGTAGGTATCTCATTCGGTGCCGACCGAATTTATGATGTACTTGAGGAGCTAAACTTATTCCCTGAAACGGGTTTAGACAACACAAAAGTACTTATCAGCAATTTTGATTCAAGTGCCGAAAATTATGCGCTACCTTTACTTCAGCAATTAAGAAATTCAGGTATAAACGCTGAAATTTATCCTTACTCAGCCAAACTGAAAAAGCAAATGAGCTATGCTGATGATAAAAATATTACATTTGTAATTATTATCGGAAGTGAGGAAATGGAAACCGGATTGCTCAGTTTGAAAAATATGAAGACTGGTGAGCAGCGAAAACTTACCGATGAACAAATCATCGCTTATTTATCATAATACAATTCATGAAAAAAATAATATTATTGTTTTCAATTCTTTTTATTTCAACTATTGGAATAATTCGATTTATCAAATTAAGTAATGACCATAAAGAATGTAATTATAAAATTGAAAAAAAATTAGATTCTAACCGTAACACGGTGACCACAAAAAGTCATATTTGTAATGAAAAATATAATTTTTAAAACCAATAATGGCGTTTTATAGCTTAGTTCCGCCCTTTCCTGCAGAGTATCTCCACCAAGAAATTGTACGCTATTTCAGATTACCAATAGCCCGAAGATTCCTCCTTCGATTAGGTTTATTAACCCGAATCTATTTTTCATCGGGAAGAGCAGTCGAGTAGTAGAACCAAAGGCCAGCTCAAACAAACCCAGATGGCAGTTTTTTTGCAACAAGAATTTCATGATTTTTATTCAATCTCCCGCAAAAATAAGGGCGGAACACAGAGCAAAAAGAAATAAATTTCCCGTTAGGATTATTAGACTAAGTTTCAATACAAGTCATTCACAAATTCTGCACATCAATGCTGAGCGCTAAAAACTTTACCAGAGATGGATATGCTATATTTTTAAGCGTAATCGACAAACTTTGGACCTCTTAAGCCTAGCATATGACAAGGCAATAAAATGAAAAAATAAACATAATACTATCAAAGTCAATTATTTGACATTAGAAATAACCGATTTACAATTATTAAATTTAGGGTAAATAAACCAATTACAATTATATATCGTATGTACTCCAAACCAATTTTAATCGAATTTTAAACATTTAGAAACCTATCAAACAAAAATTAATATGGAACGTAAAGACTTTCTAGCAGCATTAGGCCTTGGTGCCGGATCTCTGGTTATCAGCTCATGCCTCGGTGCTTGTGGTAAAAGTGAAACAGGTACCCCTAATCCATCAACCCCCACACCAACACCAGGTAATAAAATTGATTTCACATTAAATGTAAGCACGAATACTGATATCAATTCCAAAGGATGGACAATTATGAACAGCATAATCATTGCCAGAAATGGCTCAAACTATATTGCACTTTCGTCTTCATGTACCCACCAGGGTAACCCGGTAACATACAACTCTGCCAACAACAATTTCCCTTGTTCACTAACCGATGCTGCACATGGATCAATTTTTGACTCGAATGGTAATAGAACTCAGGGACCTGCAAGCTCAGCGCTAAAAAAATACAGTACAACACTTACTGGAACTTCATTACGGGTATTTGAGGCCTGATTATAAAAATTTAGCATGAAAAAGCTATTTCTATTATTTTGTCTAACTCTTCCGTTTACAGCATTTTCACAAGAAGATCTAATGAAACTTGTTTCAGATAGCAATGAAGTTTTTGTGAAGTCCGCTACATTCAAGGCAAGCCGAATTATTAATGGACATTCCGTTGAAACTGTAGGTAAGAATAATTTAGATTTCATTATTTCCCACCGCTTTGATCGATTGAACAGAGGGTTTGAAGAATTCTTCGGACTAGATGCTGCAACAATTCGTTTGGGTCTGGAATACGGTATCAATGACCGGTTCATGATAGGAATAGGAAGGAGTTCCTTTCAAAAAGCATTTGATTATTTCACAAAATACAAAGTGCTTAGACAAACTACGGGTGGAAGCAGTATCCCGGTTTCAGTCACTCTATTTGGTGGATATGCGATACGAACTCAAAAAACCACACCAAAACTTTCAGGCTATGACAGAAGTAGTTACACAGCCCAGTTCCTCATTGCCAGAAAGTTTAGCGAGGCTTTCTCATTGCAGATAAGTCCGACTTTAGTTCATAGAAACAGAACGGATATATTCACTGACAACAGAACAGTTATTGCTTCCGGAATTGGTGGTAGGATGAAAGTGACTAAACGTGCTTCAATTAACGGAGAATACAACTATGTACTTCCAAATCAAATAGATGATAGCTATAAAAATAACTTATCTTTCAGTTTTGATCTTGAAACCGGCGGTCATGTGTTTCAATTACTGTTTACCAATTCATTCGGAATGAATGAAAGACAATTTATAACAGAAACTGATGGCAGCTGGGGAAACGGGGATATTCACTTTGGTTTCAATATTTCAAGAACATTTTCGTTTGAGAAAAAAAACAAAATGAAACCATGAAGCACTTTTTGATATTACTGGCATTTCTCCTGATTTTCAATTTTTCTTTTGCACAAAATAAACTTTACAGCAGCAATAAAAGTGAATTTAGCTTTTTCTCTAAAACTCCGCTGGAAGATATTGATGCAAAAAATACACGTGCAAATTCCATTATTAATTTATCGAACAAAGAACTGGTTGTGCGTATTCC
>CAMBFY010000293.1 GCA_945865415.1 Sphingobacterium thalpophilum | reverse complement strand
GTTTGCCTGATGAAGCCGCTAAGGTTCTTGCATCAGCTGCTAAGCCAATTGGAAGATTTTTTGAATCCTTATCTGTTATGGTAATTGTCAAATTTAAACCTGTAGTTGGTTTGTAAACAAATAAATGATCGTTTGCTTCATTTTCAATTTCTTTTTTAATATCCTGCGCAGGTGATGCCGATTCATTTAAAACTGCATCAACAGTCATACTGTAAACAGCATTCGGAGCTAGTTTTATTTCATCTATAAGCGGAGGATTTCCACCATTGCCATCATTGTCTTTAAAAATGAAAGTACGAACATCACTTGAAATTGCCTTGTTAACAAACTTCAGCCGGAGGGTTGTTATTAATTCCTCCTCATCAGCTTCTGGAAGTGCAGCATCTTTTTTACATCCTAATAAACTAATTACAGCTATCATAACTGCAAAAAATCCAAATTTTAATTGTGATTTAAACATAGTACTAATTTTTAACTGTTAATAATTGTGTTATTTGTGTTATTTTTTCCCAAAAGGAACTTTGAGCCGCAGTACTAAATTTCGGCCAGGTTCATCGGCATAGTATCTAAAGCGATTTAAATAATCCCGATACCTTGTATTTAAAATATTTTGAATACTGAAACTTAGATTACATAAATGGCCATAAACTGCTATTGATGTACCTATATCTGCATTAATTAGCGTATAAGATTCGGGGACAGGTGCGAAATCTTGGATAGCTTTCACAAGACCTTGCCGGGCAACATGCGTAGCAGTTAAATACACTGTATTTTGTTCAAGCTTCTTAAAGTCAGGTAAATCAAAATTCAATATCCCTGTGAACCTGTCCGCAGGAATAAATTCAAGATGTTCTTTAGTAACTATATTAAATGCCCGAACAAAAGAATATTTTGCAGTTGTTGAGAGGATCTTATTAAACTTCCAGGTAGCAAGAAAATCAGCACCTGTAAACCTTGAATCAACCTGGACGTATTGAAATGCAGGAAAGGCACCTCTGATAGTTAAAACCGGAACCAATGAGGGTTTTAAATAGATATAATCGTTAATCCGGTTATAGTAAGTACTTATTTCTGCGTTAAATCTATCACCTGATTTTGAAACTCCTGCAGTAAGATTAATTGACGATTCCTCTTTCAGATTCGGGTCGCCCTTCTCAAAAGTTGCACTACCATGATGCACCCCATTACTAAATAACTCATTAATAGCTGGTGGTCTCCACGCCTTAGCCAATGTGGAGCTAAACTTAAACCCATTTCCGGCATTATAAGAAGAACCCAGTGTTCCCGAAAATTGGTTGAAATTAAATTCCGGTCTGATTTCAGGGCTTGTGGAATCCAAAACATTTTCCCGCAATCTGGCTTGCATCCATTTGTAATCGTAACGCATTCCTGCTTCGAGTTCCCATTTATTGATCGCTATTTTCTCAATAAGGAACAATCCACCGTTATAACTATCGAAAAATGGAATTAGAAAACGTCCGTCGTAAAAATTCTGCTGAAACATATTATTGAATCCTACCCTTCCCGTAAAACCCGAAATTGGATTATGGTCCAAAAACAAGTCAAGAGCCTGAGTAGTAAGATCAAAACGGAGTTGATAATTTCCTTCATTGGACCTTCTAACCAGATCATATTCTTCCCGGATATTCTCTTGTATACTGTACTGTAAATTAACTTTTCCAATGCCTTCGATGATGTAGCCTGAACGAATCTTTAGTACATTATGATTAATTAGTTGATAAGGTCTTTCAATGGAGTAAATTAATGACGACTGATCAGAAGGAAGGGGTTGATCACGTCCAATAGCATTAAAAAGGTCTGTCGTACTGCTATTGTGCGATCCGGTGAATATTCCTAATCTGGAATTAAATGTGCTGGCAAATAGATCTGAATTAAATTTATTCTTTTTGTATCCGAACTGGAAGGAGGCGTTTTGTTCATTAAATCCAGTATTACGAAGATAATAATCGGGTGTTTTAGAGTTTCCTACAGTTTTAAGAGTTCCTTGTACCCGCCAACTAAAATGATCTTCCTTATTAAGTGAACCCTCCAGCATACCAGAAACCGTACCCTGACCATTATTACTCATACCGACAATGTTTATATTTCCTGAAACTCCCTGATGATAATTGAGCAAAGCCGGCTCTACTAAAATTACTCCACCAATAGCATCGGCACCATACATTACACTTGAAGCGCCTTTAACTACGGTTAGTTGATTTGCAATAAAAGGATCTATTTCAGGAGCATGTTCACTTCCCCATTGTTGACCTTCCTGTCTTACACCAGCATTATAAATTAGAACTCGGTTTGAATGTAAGCCATGTATAACTGGCTTTGATATGGAAGGACCTGTTTGGACAGTGCTCATACCTGGGATTCTTTTAAGGGCCTCACCCAGTGTTTCACCTCTTGTTATTTCAAGCTCTTTTCCCTTGAGTTGACTATTAATTTGTACTGGTTTATCTCCAATCCTTGTACTGTTTACTGTTACTCCGGATAATTGAGTGAATGCTGGTGGCAGAAACAGATTGATTTCCTTATCAACCGCCAAGTTAACTTCCGTTTGATAGGATTGGTATCCTACAAAATTTACAACAATCGTATAGTTTCCTAAACAGAGTTTATCAAAATGATAATGCCCTTCACTATCTGAAATAATTATCTTTCCGGTTTCCTTAATGGAAATGCGCGCACCATTGAGCACCATTAAACTGGAACTGTCTTTAACGGTACCATAAAGAGTATAACTGCAATTCTGAGAATAAGCAGCAATAGGAAAAAGGAATAAATATATCAGTAAAACAGGCAGAATCAGCCTCATAAAGTTTCTCATAAAAAATTGTTTAGCAAAAAAAAATTAGGCTAAAACAACAGGAGGAGCTTTATTTAAAAATAATTGAAGTGAAGAGATAAAATGATCTGGAGATATGGGAACTACAAGAGAGCAATGCTCGATATTATCAGAAGATTCAAAAAAAGAAATCACAATCCCTGAAGGTAGAATTTGTAAAGTTTTACAGCAGGGTTTCTCAGAGGTTTTGAATCCAGCCTGGCCTTTTGATAGGCTGTAAGATGAGCTGTTGGTATGCTTGTGAAAAATTTGATGTAAAGGAATACTTCCTGCCATCATTGCGAACAATAGCACATATCCTAAATATCTATAAACCTTTACCTTCAACATTTTTACAATAATAGACGATTTTTTTTGTAAAAAACCAAAAAATGCAGATTATTTAGTCGAGCCTTAAAAAGTCATTAACTGAACGTAGATAAATAAGAATTACCTGACATAAGATAAAACGTCTTGGATATGAACTGATAAAAATGTTGCCAAAGATTGTTTTTCCAGATATTCATCATTCT
>CAMBFY010000292.1 GCA_945865415.1 Sphingobacterium thalpophilum | reverse complement strand
GATATTTGTCCACCCTCATGATGTTTGTGTTGATGATGATGAAAACCTTTATGTTGCTCAATGGGCTTCTGGTAAAGTTTATCCTTATAAATTTAAACGCGTATAAATTCAATAAATAAATTCTATGAAGATCAATCTGAAAGCGTATTCAGGTAATATTCTGTTTTTCCTTAACACACTGATTATCTTTTTATTGGTTTTCGAAAATGAATTGCTTATTCCTGAATGGCTTCAGCCTCTGGGAAGAATGCATCCATTATTATTGCATTTTCCAATAGTACTTCTACTCGTTTCTTTAGTTATGGATTTATTCCGGACTAAAATTAAAGAGGAAAACCAGGATTTTTTTCAACTCATAACAAACAGGATTATGCTGTCGGGAATCGTTCTTGCAGCTCTAACAGTTATCATGGGTCTTTTTCTTTCAATTGAAGATTCATATCAAGGTGGAAATGTATTAAGTTGGCACAAATGGACTGGAGTTAGTATAGTCTTTCTTGCTTCTTTAATTTATATCTCAAAGGGTTCTACGTGGTACAAGGATACCATCGCAAAAGCCGGAGCATTTATGCTTGCCTTTTCAATTGTTCTTGCCGGTCATTTTGGTTCTGTTCTTACACATGGTGAAAACTTCGTTTTAGAGCCAATTACCAAAGAATCTATTGTACCCATTGAACAGGCTATGGTTTATGATCATGTCATTCAACCAATTTTTCAGGAGAAATGTGTAAGCTGCCATAGTGCTGAGAAGCTAAAAGGGAATTTAAATCTGAGCGATTCAATTTCAGTAATGAAGGGTGGAAAGTCAGGAAAACTGTATGTTGCAGGAGATCCAAAGGTCAGTTTGATTTTGGAAAGAATTCACATGCCAATGACTGAGAAGAAGCATATGCCACCTTCCGGAAAGCCCCAGCTTAGTCCGGAAGATATCAGGATACTTTTTCAATGGATTAAAAATCGTCCGGATTTCAAAAAAAGACTAATGGATTTGCCAGTTAATGATTCATTACGAATTATAGCTGCATCACGCTTCAAATCTTCAGAAAATAGTGAGCAAGAATATGAATTTAAAGCCGCGGATGATGAAACAGTAGAAAGCCTTAATACCTTTTATAGGATGGTTAGACCAATTTCAGTTGAGTCTCCGGCTCTTGCAGTGAGTTTTTTCAGCAGGAGCGACTATAATTCTAAATCGCTTGAAGAATTAGGTGAAATTAAAAATCAGATTGTCTCTCTTCGACTAAGTAGAATGCCGGTTAAAGATGTCGATCTGAATTTTATCTCTAAACTCAAAGAGTTACAAAAATTGGATTTGAATTTTACTGATATTACTGGTAGCGGACTTGATGCTTTAAGTTCATTACAGAAGCTGCAGGTTTTATCAATTTCTGGCACTAAGGTAAAAATAGATCAGCTAATGCCACTTATGTCCAATAAAAACCTTCGTGAATTATCCATATGGAATACATCTATTTCTGAAAAGGATGTTTTAAAGTTAAAATCAGCCAACAAATCGCTAAACATTATTACCGGATTCAAGGATGATGGATCAACTTTAATTCAATTATCTAAACCAACTTTAAAAAATAGTTCCAGGGTATTCACAAGTGGTGCTAATGTGGAAATCATTCATCCTATAAAGGATGTCTTTATTCGTTATACACTTGATGGATCCGACCCTGATAGTCTTACTTCTCGCGTATTCAAAAAGCATATTCCTATTTCAAAAAATTCAATTATAAAAACAAAAGCATATAAATCAGGATGGAAAAGCAGTGAAATAAGCACTTTTACTTTTTCTAAATCCACCTTTAAACCTGATAATATCACTTTATTAAGTATTGCTGACATCAGTTACAAAGGTCATGGTACAAAAACATTGATCGACGGACAATTGGCTGATGCTGATATAAATCACACTAACTGGCAGGGTTTCAAGCAAAAGGATATGATAGTGGTTCTTGATTTTAAAAATCCAGTTCAGGTTAGTTCAACAGTTTTGAACTCAATCGTGAATGTTAATTCACCGGTTTTCCCCCCATCACGTATTGAAGTTTATGGTGGTACAGATCTTAATAATTTGAAGTTGTTAAATACTTATGATCCTAAAATGCCCGGACAAAAAGATCCTCAGGAATTTAAGAAATATGAGATTAATTTTAAACCTACATCAGTTTCATATTTAAAAATTATTGCAAAACCTCTTAAAAAATTGCCATCATGGCACTCTGGAAAAGGAAAACCTGGGTTGATCCTTTTTGATGAGATACTTATCAACTAGTTAGTACTTTTTATTAAGGAAATTATCTGCAAGGCTTGTTAGGTTCTTTTTTGATAAGAGATAACCACGAATTTATCTGTTCCACATTAATTGAAACGATTTTATGTACAGTTATTCGACAAACTTACTTAAGCTTATTCTGATCAGTTTTGTTTTTTGCTTTCTGCATGAAATAAGCTACGCAGTTAATGTAAGAGATTTCGGAGCCAAGGGTGATGGTAAAACAGATGATACAGGTTCGATCTTAGCTGCAATATCGGGTTCAAACGATGGATTAGTTGAGTTTCCAAGAGGCAATTACAGGATAACAAAAACCATTGATATTGACCTTTCATTGCATGGAACCCTTGGACTTTCAGGAAAAGGTGCCAGTGCAACCATATCTATGGCTGGAGCAGGTCCTGCATTCCGTTTTATTGGTTCCCATGATAAAGGTTCAGCTCAGCCTTCTTCAGTAAAGCCAATAATCTGGGATAAAGAACGTATGCCATTAATAGATGCCTTAGAAATAGTTGGGGAGCATTCCAATGCAGATGGCATAGAGCTAAAAAATACCCTGATGCCTACTTTGAGGACATTATTAATCAGAAATGTGCGTAATGGTATTCACTTGACTTCCCGAAACCGCAATGTCTTAATTGATGGTTGTCATATATATAATAACAGCGGTATAGGTATCTTTATAGATAATGTCAATATTCATCAGTTTATAATTAGTGATAGCCACATCAGTTATTGTAAAAAAGGTGGAATAACCGTGATAAACAGTGAGATTCGCAATTTTCAAATTACAGGAAACGATATAGAGTATAATTGTGATCCACTCGAAGAATCTGCTGCAGATATTCTGGTAGATTGCTCAAAGGGTGGAAGTGTTCGTGAAGGAACCATATCAGGTAATACCATTCAGGCAATTCCAAGTCCGGGGGGAGCAAATATTCGATTTTTAGGCTTACCATCTAATCCAGATAAAATTGGGTTATGGAGCATTACCGGTAATCATATCAGTAATCAGGAGCTTAATGTTCATCTTGAAAATACACGTGGTATAAGTATCACTGGAAATACCTTTATTCGCGGCTATAATC
>CAMBFY010000291.1 GCA_945865415.1 Sphingobacterium thalpophilum | reverse complement strand
CCTTCCTTAAGCTTATTACCAACAGTTTTCGAGGCCTGTAGCAAAGAACTGATATCAGGCTTCTTTTGTTCATCAACTGGAGTGGGGACAGTAATGATATAAATGGCACAATCTGTCAGATCATTGTAATCACTTGTTAGAACAAGTTTCGATTGATTTAAATCTCCTTCTGATACTTGTAGTGTTAGATCTTTACCCTTTTTAAGCGATTCTACACGCTTTTCATCTAAATCATAGCCAATCACCCTATATTTTTCAGAAAAAGCGAGTGCTAATGGTAAACCAACATATCCGAGTCCGATTATTCCAATTTTCAAATCAGACCGTAGTTTAGGTAGCATAATATCTATAATTGATCGCTGCAAATATATCAATCAAATTAGAAAAAGGGAGAATCCATGGAATTGCTGCTATATGAAATTTGATGCTATTGTTGAGGCCCCAATAATCACTCCAGAATAATTTTACTCCTTATTTTCCCGCCCTCCCCAAATCATAGGATTCCGGCTGGTATGAAACAGTGCAAGAATATCGACGTATTGATGATTGTCATCAATTGTAAAATGTATCATAAATGGAAATTTTTCAATGACTACACATCGAACCTTATAATAGCGAATGGTATAGATTCCGGCAGTTGTTTTTAGTTTGTTGATCTGTTTTACAACCTGCTTCTCAAACCTTGAGCCTAATCCATCCACTTGATCTTCGTACCATTTAGTAGCTTTTTGTAAATCATCAATAGCTTCAGAATGGATTCGGATCTTGTATTCTGGCATTCAGGAATTAATTTTTTTGGAAACTACATCCCAATCATGAAGAACCTGTGAATTAGACTGTGCTGATTTAATCCTTTTATAAACGAGCTTTTGATGCTCAATAGGAATAGACATATCTTCCTTCCAAATTACCTCGTTTAGCTCCAGCTTTTCTGATGGACTTAACTTTCTTACTGCATCCAGTAACTGTGTAAATGATAATTCTGCTGCAATCATAATAACAAATCTAATGAATATTTCCTACAACAGCAATGCAATAAGGTTCAAAGCATTATGGGCATGAGTTCCTTAGTCGACGAACAATCTAAGCAAATAAAAAAATCATCTGGATGACATACACTACACATTGTGTACCCTCCCATCGACAAATAGACAAACCGATTTCTATCGGGTACCTCATTGACAAATTATTCAACATTCGCGACTGACGAAATCTACTTTCTAATCGCATATATAATTTCGTAAGTCCTTTCACAAATCAAATTTTCACTTCCGTATTCCCCCCCTTACTCAATGAAATATCCACCGGCGCATTCGTTTTCCAGGAACCTCTTGTAAAATCAGGTACATCAATTGAATTAGAGCGGTTCTTTACTGACCACTCGCTCAATGGGAATATGGAACTCCATAATGCTGCATCATATACATCCTGGTCGACAGGCAATCCGTTACGGAGACAATCGATATTATGCCAATCCATTAAAAAGTCCATTCCTCCATGACCACCGACCTGCTTTGCCAGTTCACCAACCTTTTTAACTATTGCTGGTTCATATTTCTTTTCAAGGATCTTAAATTCTTCTTCAGAAATCCAGCCCTCATGACCGGTTGAAATTTTACCTGGAAGAGGATATTTAAGGGCAGTACCTTTCGTTCCACTAATCAGATGTATCCTTGAATAAGGCCGGGGAGAGGTAACATCATGTTGCAGCATAATGGTTTTGCCTTTATTGGTACGAATGGTTGTGGTGTTCATGTTTCCATTGAAGGATTTCCCGACAAATTGTTTGTAGATATCGTCGATGACAGCCAGTTTCTTTGCATGATCAGCCATCATAAAATCATTTGTAGAAACAGAAACCAGATAATCCATCTTATCGCCCCTGTTAATATTCATTACCTGACTTACCGGACCAAGTCCATGGGTGGGATACAAATTACCTTGCCTGCTTGCATCCATTCTCAACCGCCAGAAATCATAATATTTTTCTTTGGAGAAATCACCGGCCAGCAGGTCATGTATATATGCACCTTCAGCATGAACTATCTCTCCGAAAAATCCCTGTCGGGCCATATTGAGCGTTAATAACTCGAAAAAGTCATAACAGCAGTTTTCAAGTATCATGCAATGCTTCTTGTTACGTTCTGAGCTCTCCACCAATTGCCAGCATTCTTCAATTGTTGTTGCAGCGGGTATCTCAGTGCAGGCATGTTTACCATGATCCATTGCATAAATTGCCATTGGTGCATGTAAGGCCCAGGGAGTTGCGATGTAAACCAGATCAATATCATCACGCTCACATACCTTTTTCCAGGCTTCCGGATTTCCGGTAACCAGCTCAGGCTTCTGGCCCGATGCTTCAATACGCTTAAATGCAGCATTCGCCTTTTCAGGACGAAGGTCACAAATCACTTTAATTTCAACGCCACCAATCTTACTCATCCGTTGCACAGCTCCTGATCCACGGTTTCCGGTACCTATGAATGCTATACGTACTGTTTCGATCTTTGGAGCAGCATAACCGGACATATTAAACTTCTGAGGTCGGTTCAGAAAATCATAGGAATCAGGATTTTCATTTCTTTCGGATCCAAAAACAGGTAAACTGCTTAGCATTGTTACTCCTGCAATAGCCGGAACTGCTTGTTTAATAAAGTCTCTACGGTTATTTTTCATGGGGTTCTGATGTTAATTAAACATGAGGAGAAATTTAAAAAGAATTTCTGTTGGATGTACAGAAGTGCTTAAATAAAATGAAATTAAGGCGAAACAACATAAAGTCTTACCTAATTACTGTTTAAATTGACTGAAGTGCTGAACCTGCCCATGGGCAATATCATTATTTAAGAGTTGAACTAGGCTCTTTGTTTACAGCTATCATAAGAACCGATTATATCGGCTGAAAATTTTTTGCGGGAAAGTTAAAATTGCTTTTGGGATACTCTGGAGGTTCCCAATTTTAAAAATTTAATGTTTGTCATGGGTTTTTTGGTTCCCGCCTTCGCGGGAATGACAATGCTCATTGGGGTGAACAGGAGGTTCCCGCTTTCGCGGGAATGACAATGTTTATTGGGGAGGAATTTGGGGAGGTTCCCGCTTTCGCGGGAATGACAATGCGTGGGGTGAGAACAGGAGATTCCAGCCTCCGCTGGAATCGAAATGCGGAACCGCATGATAAATGATGTAGTACCTTTACTCATTTATTGTTTTAAGATATTTCTGGAATTGCAATTTGGGCCAATGAAGAAATATTTTGTTTACATACTAACAAATACATATCACAATGTTTTGTACATCGGTTTTACAAACAATATTCGAAGAAGAGTTTACGAGCATAAACGAAAGCTTGTTTATGGATTCACAAGCAAGTA
>CAMBFY010000290.1 GCA_945865415.1 Sphingobacterium thalpophilum | reverse complement strand
ATTATGGTAGGGTACAAATTAGCTAAACCTGAACTTTTTAAGCAAATGTATAAGTTAGGCTGGGAACAATTTGTTCCGTTCATGGCAACCATTATCGCAATTTTATTAACCGATCTCCTGATGGGAATTACCATAGGAATGATGTTTGGTATATTCTTTACGTTGCAACATAGTTACCGGAATTCGCATCATTTAAAAACCAGCCTTAACAAAACGGATGGTATGCAGATTTACCATATGGAGTTGGCAGAGGAGGTTTCATTCTTTAACAAAGCAAGTGTGCTGAAGGCTTTAGATGAAATTCCGGAAAATTCGAAAGTAATTATCGATTGCACAAAATCTAAATCCATTGCACATGATGTTATTGAGCTGATTGTTAACTATCGGACAAATGCAAAAACCAAAAATATACAAGTAGAAACAGTCAACTTTATAGAACCTTAGAATTTAAGATAAAAATGAAAACATTAACTAAAGAATTACAGCAGGCCATTTCACCGAATAAAGCTCTGGAACTATTGACAGAAGGTAATCAGCGCTTTGTAAATAACCTTAAAGTTAACCGGAATTTACTTCAGCAAGCGAATGAGACTTCAGACGGACAACACCCTTTTGCCGTAATCCTGAGTTGTATCGATTCCCGGACATCTGCAGAATTGATCTTTGATCAAGGTCTGGGAGATGTTTTCAGTATTCGGATTGCAGGAAATATCCTGAATGAGGATATTTTAGGGAGTATGGAGTTTGGGTGTAAAGTTGCGGGGTCAAAAATCATTGTTGTGCTGGGTCATACTAAATGTGGTGCTGTAAAAGGCGCCTGTGATCATGTTGAAATGGGAAATCTAACCGCACTATTAACTAAAATCAGACCTGCAGTAGATGATGAAAATACGTTTACGTCCGAACGAAACTCCTCCAATGCCGAATTTGTTGAGAAGGTGTCAACAATTAATGTAAAACGCACTGTAAAAGCAATAATGGAAAGAAGTCCGATTCTAAAAGAAATGATAGAGGCGGGTGAGATTGGTATAGTTGGCGGTACACATGATATAAATACAGGTGAAGTTGAATTTTACCAAGATACCCTAATCATCAATTAACCTATTATCTTTTCTATATCGGGCTTAATCAGGTAATATTTACTAGATTGAGTCCGATTTATTTGATATACAGCCCTTTTTTCTGTGATTCACAGAAATCAGTTCGGAGAATAGCAGCATGAACAAACTAATCTTAGTTGTCCTTATTAACCTTTTAGCATACCATTCTTTTGCTCAAAATACCAGAATAACAGATCCAAACACTATTGGATGGTTAGCATACAACGGGACCATTAAACTAAACAAGAAATGGGGCATTCATACTGAACTACAACTTAGAAGGGATCGTGTAGTTTCTAAACCCCAGCAAAATCTGTACAGAACAGGAATTAACTTTTCTCTTAATAATAAGGTCAGTTTTCGGGCAGGTTACGCCCTCGCTGAAACTTACAATTATGGCGATATCCCGATCAATAATTTGGGGAAACAGTTCACTGAACACCGTATTTTTCAGATGGCTACTCTAAATGATAAATCAGGAATTTTTGAATTCAGTCATCGTTTCATACTCGAACAGCGATGGATTGGAAGATATTCCAGCACTGCACTAAGCAAAGAGGATGAGTTTGTGTATTGGAACAGATTGAGATATATGTTCAGAACCAATATTCCACTAAAAGGCAAAACAATTTCTGATAAAACTCCGTATCTGGCAGTTTATGATGAAATTCTAATTGGATTTGGAAAAAACGTCAATGAAAATATATTCGACCAAAACAGGTTAGCTCTATTGTTCGGATACAGATTCTCCCCAAAATTGCGAATTGAGGGTGGCTATTTGAATCAGGTAGTACAACTATCAAGAGAAGTTACCGGACGGAATGTATTTCAGGAAAATAAAGGGATTCTTATCAGTACTGCGTTAAACTTTTAAAAAAACGCTCTACCCCGCCACTTATAAATGCAAGGGAATTAAAAATTTAGGCGAAAGTATAAATTGAAGACCAAAACAAAAAATGGTTCTTCGTATTTCGGACCAGATCAGAAATTTTTAGAATTCAAAAGCTATTTCCCCGAATAAAATAAGCAGGTTTACTACCTTTGCCATGCATGGTGGTTCAATTTTACAAACCCTTCGAAAGATTAAACTTCAGTAAACAATATTGTTTCCTGAGCGGCAAAAAACTTCAAAGGGCAGAAGAGGAAATCACTGTATTTCCGCTTTGGCTGATGCAGGAATACGAACTTCAGGATAAGCCATTTAAACTCCTCGATGAAAGCATGTCAAAATATAGTGACATGAAACTACCCTGTTCAGAAATAATATATGAGCAGAATATTGAGCCTTTAGAAAAAGAGATAAAAACTGCCTTTTTAGAAGGATATAATTCAGTAATCCAAATTCCGGAATTAAAGTTATTTCAATGGATTGCCAAAATGGTTTATGGCATTTTATTCAATGAAATTCGTGTTGGGATGATTCAACAGCAATCAAAGAATGAGGAGTTTATCCTCTCACAATCCCTGATTCATAAGTTTAGTAACCTTCACCTCATGCTTCAATCACTGAATCAACCTGTAGTTTTCGAAGGTAATAATCCCTGGAGCATACGAGTCTTTAAACTTGAGAGCAGCAAAGACTTGTTCAACTACCGTGATGAAATCAATACCCTCACCTTCTCTTTAGGAATGAGGGATTTTGGAATCATCGCCTGCTTACAGGATAATGGTACAAATGCAATCTATCACAAAGAAATTCTTTCAAAAGTAATCGGAAAATCTGTGCATCCTGCACAATTAGAAGAGGTATTCGCACGTTTTTTCTATTCCAACTATTTGTTCAACCGCTTACCGGAATATACAATTTTACCAACTGAAGAGGCCATTTATATTGAGGCTCTACCATTGAGGGGAATGAGCAATAAACCACTTTTTGATTTCTGGCAAAACAAAACCTATGCTCAGGTTTTGGAAAATTTCTGGAAGCCTTGGGGGATTCTATTATTCGAGATTTTAAAAGACCCCGAGAATCCTGTAAGCTTTCTATTGAATAAAAACCAGGAGCTTATTCCTGCCTCTTCCGTTGATTTACCCGGCTAAGTTCATCAATCAATTTTTCATCGTTTTTATTTACTGGAGAATCAGGCAGTCAGCTGATTAACAAAATAGGTGGCGATATCCGGATAATAGATAATTGTGAATAATATTCCCGTCAGTGCCCCATAAAAGTGAGCATCATGGTTGATTGCATCTCTTGAATTGCGGGACGCATAAACACAATATCCAAGAAAAAGAAAGCCATACAATACTGCTGGAATTGGGATTGGAATAGGGAAAATTATCATTTTATTCATAGGATA
>CAMBFY010000289.1 GCA_945865415.1 Sphingobacterium thalpophilum | reverse complement strand
TTAAGGATAATATTTCATTCAGCCTCAATGGTAATGAATGGGCAAATACGGCGATTTATAAAATTTCTGAAAAGGATGCCCGCGGCCAATGGGAGATTCGTTTGAAAGGCGAGGATAATCAGGGTGGATCAGTAAACTGGGCTATCCGCTTTCTGATGCCAGGAAAACAGGTCAATGGTCACCCCAGATTGTATTTCTCTGCTGAGGAGCTTAAAAACCGTTTGGCGATGGAAAAATCTCCGGTTGCTCTAAAAATTCTTGATAATGCATTGGCTCATAAAGATTTCATGAAAGTGAATGTTGATGCAATTAATGAGGGTAAAGATCTGACTGCCGAAAACCTTGTTGGTGGTCCGCATTCAAAAACTGCAGTTGGTTTCAATTCCTATGCTTTGTGGAATAATCCTAACTCAACACTTGGAAATGTAATTGAAGAAGGCAGCTTCCAGTATACTTTTAAAGGGGATCGTGCTGCAGGTGAACAGGCCAAAAAGGCATTATTGAAACTTTGTTCATTTAAAAAATGGAATGCCGACTGGATGCTTGAACGTAAATTCTGGACTTACTATCCGGTAGGTTATACTATCAAGCCTGTTGCCTATGGTTATGATATGCTTTACGATCTGCTTTCGGAATCAGAGCGTGTTTTTGTACGTACTGCCATTATGGAGAAGGGTTTGAAAATGTTCCACCGCGATATGGTTGAAATGAACCGTATGCCGTCTAATCAAACTAATCACATTGCAGTACTGGCAGGGGGTATGGGTTTAGCTGCTACAGCTATTTATGGGGATGATCCAGCTAATCCGAATCTGGAACCTTATATCTCAGGTATACTCACTAAAACTAAAACCTTTATTGACCGTACATATTATGAGGATGGTAGTTATGGTGAGCCAAAAAGCGGTTATATGAATATGGCTAGCAGGGATATGGGTGAATTGCTTCCGGCTTTGGAACGGAATTTTGGAGTTGATTATTCCACAACTACTAGTTTTAAAGATTTTTACAAGTACCTAATTCAGTCTAGTTATTCAAATGGTTTGATGCAGGATTATGGTGATGGTGGTGGTGCAAAAGGATCAAAAGCTGACATTGGTGGTCAGATTCATTCCTGGTGGCTGGTCAACCGGACAAAAAATCCTTTTCTATATAGCTATGTAAAACCATTCTGGGAATCCGGAAAGGGTGGATATTTGAGCTATTTATGGTACAGAGATGATATTACGCCGGTATCCAGAGAAACATTGCCTGCATCCAAATTCTTTACAGCGCAGGGCATGGTCATGCGTTCTGGTTGGGATGATGCATCCATGGTGTTGAGTACCCGTGTTGGACCAAACTCAAATCACTATCATTATGATCAGGGAAGTTTCCAGATCATGAAAAATGGCGAGACCTTATTGACCGATCCTGCTTATGGTCCTTTGGGATATTATGCGAATCTGGAATATTTGAGTTATAGCGTCCAGGCGATTGCTCATAACGTCATGCTGGTAGATCATGATCCTGAAAGTCAGGCTCCTGCTCATTATGATAATGGAATAAAAGCGCTAAACGAATGGCCAAGAGTAAAGCATTTATTCAACGGTAAAGATGCTGATGGAATTGAAAGTGACCTAAGTTCGGTTTACAAGGGTAAACTTGAAACGTATTCACGTACTTTACTTTACACCAAGACAGGTCCAGTTTTCCTATTTGATGAAGTGAAAAGTAAATCTCCACAAGGACATGTTTACGACTGGTTGTTTCATGCTCCTCCGGGTGAAAACAATCAGACTGCCATCAGCTATGATAAATCACGTATGATCATTGACCGTCCAAATGCTAAATTGACGATGGATGTGGTAAGTCCGGAGATCGTTGCCTCTAAGATTTATGATAAAAGTGCCGGTTTAGGTAAAGGATTCTATGAGTCTTTCCTTGATCTGGCAAGTAAACCGGATCTGAATCAGGTAAATTTCCTTGCTGTTTTATTGCCTGAATCTAAGCCAGCTTCAGGAGCTGCTCCTGTAACTACGAAATTGGAAGCTCCGGGATGGATCGGTGCTAAAATGGTACACGCTAATGGTTCGGACATTGGTTTCTTCAGAACTGGAACAGAAAAGGGTGTAGCAGCTGGTTTTACAACCGATGCAAAGCGATTTACCGCCAGCTATAATAAATCAGGTACTCTTCAGAAAATTTATTATGAAGGAAGCTCGATCTCTGGTAACGGTTTGTCATTAAGTGCTGACGTTGGCACAAGAGGTACAATGGCCCTGGTTTCAACAGGTATTGATGCAGAAATCAAATCAGGGAAAGGCTGTTCTCTGAAAATTGTGGTATCCGGAAAACCGGGCTCGGTTCAAGTTAACGGACAAACTATAAAAGAATGGACATTTGACGAAGGAGCTAAAACTGTTTCTGTAAAATTGCCGGCTGGAACAGTTTCATTAAAAATTAATAAATAAGGGATTTGTTTTCTGTTTAACAGAAAGCTGATTTTTTCCAATTTTAAATATTCCGGATCTTCATCTAAAGATGAAGGTCCGGTATTTTTGTTCATAGTGTCGCATTAAAAATTTTGTTTTTCAACCCCGAAAGGGCAATATCATTAGTTAAGAGATAGTTTGGTTTCATGGTTTTAAAATGTGTGTGGAATAATAATGAGATTGCGGCTTTCGTTGGTTCCGTTTCTTTCAGGAAGATAACGTTAACCGGAATGTATTATGAGGTTCCAGCTTTCGCTGGAATGACAACATTTTAGGGGGAGATGGGGGAGATTCCAGCCTTCGCTGGAATCTGTTTAGATCACTCATCATTCCCGAAATATATAAAAATGAGTAAAAGCACTACATCATTTATAACATGGTTCCGTCTTGCGATTCCAGCGAAAGCTGGAACCTCCCGACTCTTAACATAATGACATTGCTTGAATTGGTCATCTGTGACAATTTCAAATACAACCGACCCCTTCAGCTTCGGAAGACGGGGATTTATGATTTTTCTATAAACATACGACCCCTTTGGGGTCGATAATCCATGTACCAGACAATGTAATTTTATATTTTGATCATTACTGTTTTACAAACTATGACTATAAAACCCATTTTCAGAATTGTCTTAATTTCTTTAGCAAGCCTTGCCGGAATAATGGATGGTTTTTCTGCAGATTTTAAGAATACTGACGCAAAAAAATCCTTTAATTCATTACCAAAACCTGTTAATAAGGAATCAATAATGAAATTGGATTCTCTTAAATCTAAAGTTGAAACCTGGACGGCTGCAGAATTATGGGTGCAATCAATTTCCCAGAATTTAAAACTGGAGAACAATGCGATTGTACTTGAAGATAATCTTCTGATTGAGAATGACGCAGTTACCTTAGGTTCTATTCGTTCGGAAGCATGGGATACGCTGTCAAAAGGCCG
>CAMBFY010000288.1 GCA_945865415.1 Sphingobacterium thalpophilum | reverse complement strand
ACCACTCTTTGGAATTTGCCTTGGCCATCAATTATTAGCATTAGCAAACGATATTCGCACAATGAAAATGTTTAATGGACACAGAGGACTTAATCATCCTGTAAAAAATATCATCATCAACCATTGCGAAGTCACCTCACAAAATCATGGATTTGGCGTAATTCCGGAGGATGTCAGAAATTCAGACAAAGTAGAAATTACCCATATGAATCTGAATGATCAGTCAATTGAAGGAATCAGAGTTAAAGGAAGGAAAGCATTTTCTGTCCAATACCACCCTGAATCCTCTCCGGGGCCCCATGATTCAAGGTATCTGTTTGATGATTTTGTAGCGATGATGAACAACTAAGTTCATTCAGTACTTTAAAATAAAAAGCTAAAAATATCTTATCCCCGATAAAATCAGTATTTTAGGAACATCATTCAAAGTGTATTTAATACACTATCTAATGAGGATTTATACATTAATAATAAAAAAATATCATGAGTTTAATTATCGACGTACACGCAAGACAAATTCTGGATTCACGTGGAAATCCAACCATAGAAGTTGATATCATTACTGAAAATGGCATTCTGGGCCGTGCTGCTGTTCCATCCGGAGCATCCACTGGTGTACATGAAGCTGTGGAGCTTCGTGATGGTGATAAGGCGGTTTATTTAGGAAAAGGTGTCCTGAAAGCAGTATCCAATGTGAATGAAAAAATTGCTCCGGAACTTAAGGGAATTGATGTATTTGAGCAAAATAGTATTGATAAATTACTGATTGCAATTGATGGAACTGAAAATAAGGGAAATTTAGGGGCTAACGCAATTTTGGGTGTTTCGCTTGCTGTAGCAAAAGCAGCAGCCCAGGAAAGTCGTCAACCCTTATATCGCTACATAGGTGGTGTGAATGCGAATACCTTACCTATCCCAATGATGAATATTGTGAACGGGGGCTCGCATTCTGATGCTCCAATCGCATTTCAGGAGTTTATGATCATGCCGGCAGGAGCTTCTTCCTTTTCTGAAGCATTACGTTGGGGCACAGAAGTATTCCATACCTTGAAAAAAATCCTTCACGACAGAGGCTTATCCACAGCCGTTGGTGATGAGGGTGGTTTCGCTCCGAAGTTTGAAGGTACTGAAGATGGAATAGAAACTATTCTTGAAGCTATCGAAAAAGCTGGTTATACACCCGGAGAAGATATTTATCTGGCCTTTGATTGTGCTGCTTCTGAATTTTACAAAGACGGAAAATATGATTACACAAAATTTGAAGGTCCGAAAGGGGCAATCAGAACAAGTGCTGAGCAGGTAGAATATTTAGCTTCTTTAGCAGCTAAATATCCGATCATTTCAATTGAAGACGGAATGGATGAAGACGATTGGGATGGATGGAAATTATTAAGCGAAAAAATTGGTTCGAAAGTGCAGTTAGTAGGTGATGACTTGTTTGTTACAAATGTAAAGCGACTGCAGCGTGGTATTGATTCTGCTATTGCTAATTCTATTCTTGTTAAAGTAAACCAAATTGGAACATTAACCGAAACAATTAATGCAGTTTCACTGGCACAAAATAGTGGATATACTTCGGTCATGAGCCATCGTTCAGGCGAAACTGAAGATTATACCATTGCCGACCTTGCAGTAGCATTAAATTGCGGACAAATTAAAACCGGTTCTGCATCCCGTTCAGACAGGATTGCAAAATACAATCAATTACTTCGTATTGAAGAGGAACTGGGCAGCAGTGCACGTTTTCTTGGAAAGAATTTTAAGTACGTAAAATAATCAGGAACAGCTACTGAAAGGTAGAAGTGGGAGCTGTTTTGTTAATAAGTTGAAAATAAGCGATCCCGGGATATGTAATCCCGGGATATATTTGAGATGATGTACCGTCTTTTAGATTTGATTCGTAATAAGTATTTCATTGCAGGCATAGCATTTCTGACCTGGATGTTATTCTTTGACCGAAATGATCTGATGTCTCAGTATGAATATCGAGCCCAGCTAAATAAACTTCAGACAGAAAAAGAATTCTATCTCAAAGAATCAGAAAAAGCAGTAAGAGATCTGAATGAACTGACTACTGATAAGGTCAAGCTTGAGAAATTCGCCCGCGAAAAATATCTGATGAAAAAAAAGAATGAGGATGTTTTTGTGATTATTAAAGAGAAAGCGAAGTCACAATAGTGATTTTTTTTATCAATCTCCAAAGTCAGTAAACCAATTCCGCATTCCTAAATACTTATGTCTTACTACATTAAATTAAGAATTCTCCAAATATTTCATCCCGAAAGCAAATAAATTATAGAGGCTATGTACAATGCTCGTGCAGGTGAAAGCATCCTGTTTTCTACATTTAATAATTAAGAAAAATGTAGCATAGAGCAGCCCAGTAAAAAATGTCACGGCCATATATATATAATTATAGTCGTGCGCCAGTCCAAATATCAATGCCGAAATAAAAATAGCCAGACTAATGGATTCTTTTTTAAACAGAAATCTGGTCAACGAGATGATAAAATTGATCAGGAAGTATTGACACAAGAAGGTTTCAATAAAAGGTCCGGCAATTACCACTACAAGAAACTCTTCTTTAATGCTATCAAATTTTATAGGATTAGAATTTATCTGTATATCAAATAAGTGAGCGATGTAAGAAACCAGCAAGGAAAAAATTAAGTGCACAATTAGAGCCAGGAGGATCAGTTTAGGCGTGCTAAACTTGCGAAAAGGAAGAATAAATTTTTCTCTGGAATCCATAGAATATTGGGGGTAGACTTGTTTTATTTGAAATTATTTGGCTGAAATTTCGCCGAAAAAAACTGTTTCATTTTTCAATCATTGAAAGTTTTAAGTATGTTTCAGTCCGAAAATAAATAAGTTATATAGTCCATGAACGATCGTTGTACAACTATAAGCATCCTGCTTCCTATATTTAACAACCATGTAAAAAGTATTAAATAACAGACCTGTAACAAATGTAGATGCCATATAGATATAATTATAGGTGTGCGCTAGGCCAAATGCCATTGCTGGCATCATAATAGCCAATATAATGTACTCCCTTTTAAATAAGAATCTGGTCAATGAGATACTTAAATTAACTAGAAAGTATTGAAATATTAGGGTCTCAACGAGAGGGGCAAAAATAATAACTGTAAAAAACTCCTCCCAGATACTCTCAAATGGCGGGAAATTAGCACTCAGGGAAATACCGTACATTCTGGCGACAGAAGTTGTAGATATGGAAAAAATTGATTGAACAATTAGTGTCAATAGTATTAACACAGGTGTGCTAATATCTCGAAAAGGGACAAGAAGTTTATCTTTGGCATCCATATAAAATTGTTAGCAGACCTGTCTATATTTAACTTTTACTTAAACATTTAAATTGATATATTATTTATTGGCAAAGAACAGGACTA
>CAMBFY010000287.1 GCA_945865415.1 Sphingobacterium thalpophilum | reverse complement strand
ATTTGTCTTCTTTGCTATCGGATGATTTGGTAGATAATGGCTGAGATAATTTACAACCATCGCGGTAAAGTGCATTTGCTTTCAGAGCAAGTTTCCATGATAATTCATAGCAATCTTTAATTTCTTCAACTGTGGCCTCATTTGGCAGGTTGACAGTTTTAGAAATCGCACCTGAAAGGAAAGGTTGTGCAGCTGCCATCATTTTGATGTGACCATGTGCATGGATATAACGTTCACCTTTCTGACCACATTTATTGGCGCAGTCAAAGATTGGATAATGCTCTACTTTCAAATAAGGAGCACCTTCTATCGTCATAGTACCACAGATATATTCATTTGCTTCGGCAATCTGTTGACGGTTAAACCCAATTGCGCGCAAAAGGTTAAAATCAGGAGAAGAATATTGCTCAGATTTGAATCCTAAGCGGTTTAAACACTCTTCACCAAGACTCCATTGGTTGAATACAAAACCGATTTCGAAGGCTGCAAGCAAAGATTTATCAATTTTCTCAAGCTCATCCTGATTAAAGCCTTTAGCAGCCAGGCTGTCGAAATTAATATGTGGAGCGCCCTCTAAGGTAGCTGCACCTTTTGCATAATTTACTATGGCTTCTATCTCATGCTCCTTGTATCCCTGGTTACGTAATGCAGCAGGAACTCCCTGATTGATAATCTTAAAGTAACCACCACCTGATAATTTTTTAAACTTAACCAGTGCAAAATCAGGTTCGATACCGGTTGTATCACAATCCATTACCAAACCGATTGTACCTGTAGGAGCAATAACTGTGGTCTGGGCATTTCGGTAACCGTATTTCTCGCCAAGTTCAACCGCTTTATCCCATGAGTTGCAAGCAGCAGATAATAAATAATCGGGACAAAATTTAGGATCAATTCCCGGAGGCGCAATCTCAAGTCCCTCGTAAGCATCGTTATTATAGGCAGCATAGCGGTGGTTACGCATAACCCTAAGCATATGCTTTTTGTTTTCATTGAACTTCTTGAATGTACCCAATTCCTTGGCCATTTCTGCGGAGGTGGAGTAAGATGTACCGGTCAGGATTGCGGTGATCGCACCCCCAATTGCACGGGCTTTATCACTATCGTACGGAATTCCGGCAACCATCAGCATGGATCCGAGGTTAGCATAACCCAAACCAAGCGTACGGTAATCATAAGACAATTGCGCCACCTCTTTCGAAGGGAATTGGGCCATCAACACCGAAATTTCAAGAACTACAGTCCAAACACGGCAGGCATGTTCAAAACCTTTAACATCAAATAATAATGTGCCCGGATCAAAGAAATGAGCCAGATTGATGGAAGCCAGATTACAAGCTGTATTATCCAGGAACATGTATTCTGAGCATGGATTTGAGGCATTAATGCGTCCTCCTTCAGGGCAGGTATGCCATTCATTGATTGTAGTATCATATTGTATTCCCGGATCGGCACAAGCCCAGGCTGCAAAAGCAATATCCTGCCACAATTTCTCTGCAGAGATTGATTTCACCGGTTGACCGCTGATTCTTCCGATAAGATCCCAGTTAGCGCCGTCTTCAAGTGCTTTGAAGAAGGTATTTGGAACACGTACAGAGTTATTTGAATTCTGACCGGATACGGTGCGATAAGCTTCACCTTCATAATCTGAAGAATAACCTGCGGCAATTAGGGCTGCAACTTTTTTCTCTTCTTCAACTTTCCAATTAACAAAACCTTCAATTTCAGGGTGGTCAAGATCAAGACAAACCATTTTAGCGGCGCGACGTGTAGTACCACCTGATTTAATTGCACCTGCTGCACGGTCACCTATTTTCAGGAAAGACATCAGGCCTGAAGAATAACCACCACCTGAAAGTTTTTCACTTTCTCCGCGGATTGGAGAAAAATTTGTTCCAACTCCTGAACCGTATTTAAATATTCTGGCTTCTCTAACCCAAAGGTCCATGATACCACCATCATTCACAAGATCATCACTTACTGAAAGGATAAAGCATGCATGAGGCTGAGGACGCTCGTAGGCCGAAGTTGATTTTTCCAACTGATCTGTATCAGGATTTACGAAATAGTGTCCCTGAGGCTTGCCTGTGATTCCGTAAGAGTTATGCAGACCGGTATTGAACCACTGCGGTGAATTCGGAGCGGCTAACTGACCAACTATGGTGTAAACCAGTTCATCATAAAAAATACCGGCGTCTTCTTTACTTGCGAAATAATTGTAACGCTCACCCCATGATCTCCAGCAATGAGCCATACGGTGGGCTACCTGTTTAATACTAGTTTCAGACGAAGTAGTTCCATCAGGCTGGGGTACTCCGGCTTTACGAAAATATTTCTGAGCTAAGATATCTGTTGCAACCTGACTCCAGGTTTCAGGCACTTCTACATTTTTCATTTCGAAAACAGCATCACCTGCAGGATTACGTATAACCGAGGTACGTTTTTCGTATTTGAACAAATCATACACGTTTACCCCCTTCTTGGTGAAATACCTTTGGAACTGCAGACCCTTTCCTGTTGCTTTTGTTGATGAGATAGAAGAAGCTTTAACCATAAAAAATAATTAAATGTTGTAATTGAGCTTGGTACCCTTAATAAAAATGTTTGGGGACTATTGTCCAAATGTATAAGTTGAAGGCGTTCATGTCGAATTAGAGTTTTCCACAGATTGTTGGTGAAACTGCACCCCAAGACTAATTAAAATAGTAATAACATGATTTAAAACTACTTAGCTATGTTGAAAACTCTAAAAAATAGCGATTTCGAGGCATTTTTATACGCCCGTTTAGGTATTAAAAAAGTCGGCTTTTTTAGTATGTTCTGGGGATGTTTCTGAACAATTGTATCAGTTGAGCACGACTAAAAATTCAAGTGAATTATACAAAAGGGAAATTAAAATCCCGTTTACATGGTTTAATCAACAATTGTCACCTTGATCATGTTAGTCTTTCCCTTCTTTTCAATTGGAATTGCAGCAGTATTGATAACTACCTGGCCCGACTCAACCAGCTTCTCGGATTTCAAAATCTGATTTACATCTCGGATTGTTTTATCAGTACTCTCAAATTTATCATAATAGAATCCACGAACCCCCCATAAAAGACTGAGTGTATTCAAAAGTTTACGATTACTTGTAAAAATAAAGGTTGCTGCTTTGGGGCGGTGACTTGAGATTTCAAATGCAGTATAACCCGATGAAGTCATTGAAATGATTCCAACTGCATGGGTCTTCTCAGCGAGATAAACTGCAGAACCACAAACTGCATCACCCAAATAGGTTGATGAATTTTCATTTAAAACTTTAGCAGTGCTGTAGGGATAATCATTATCCTCAACATTCCGTATAAT
Source organism: Sphingobacterium thalpophilum (assembly GCA_945865415.1). Taxonomy (GTDB): domain Bacteria; phylum Bacteroidota; class Bacteroidia; order Sphingobacteriales; family Sphingobacteriaceae; genus Daejeonella; species Daejeonella thalpophilum_A. The sequence goes on along the minus strand of CAMBFY010000287.1, from coordinate 105 downwards.
CTTGTTCATCGTTTCTATAACAATAAGTGGATATTCACCAACCGATGTCTCACCACTTAGCATCACCGCATCGGCTCCGTCTAACACTGAGTTCGCCACATCATT
>CAMBFY010000286.1 GCA_945865415.1 Sphingobacterium thalpophilum | reverse complement strand
GGTATTGCATTTTTTTATAGTCAATATCAGGCATGGCAGGCTTTATTTGACTCAGGTGCTTATTTTGTGAATTATAACGCCTCCCAATCCTTCATTTATGTGTTTAGTGGAGCTCACTTAATACACGTTCTGGTTGGCTTGTTTTTCTTAATCTATGCCCTCCTAGGCGTCTTTCGTAATATTCCTCCGGTACGCAACTTATTTAGGATGGAGATTGCATCCATTTTTTGGCATTTTCTTGATATCCTATGGATTTATCTATATGTTTTCTTACTTTTGAATCAATAATAACTCAACATACCATTGTTTAAATGAATACTACTGTATCAAAAATTGATGAATTAAGAACTGACGCCTGGAGCGGCGGGAAGTCGCCTTTTGCTGTAGAGTATGGAAAACTCATGATGTGGTTTTTCCTTTTGTCAGATGCTTTTACATTTTCAGCTTTTCTGATTTATTACGGAGCTCAACGCTTCAGTAAAATTAGCTGGCCTGATCCTGATGTAGTGTTTCAGTCGATTCCCGGAATTACTGATCATGGATATCCCTTGGTTTTTGTAGGTATAATGACCTTTATTTTGATCATGAGTTCGGTAACTATGGTACTTGCAGTTGAGGCAGGTCATCGTAATGCAAAAAAGGAAGTGGTATGGTGGATGATCGGTACAATCATTGGTGGAATGATGTTCCTGGGATGTCAGGCATTAGAGTGGTCACATCTACATCATGAAGGTTATTGGTGGGGAAGTTTTCCTGCATCATACACCGGAGTAGACACTGTCGGGGCCCTGCAATTTGCCAATCTGTTCTTTACAATTACCGGTTTCCACGGTTTCCACGTATTTACTGGGGTATTGATAAATATTATCATTTTATTTATGGTACTCGCAAATGTTTTCCAAAAAAGTGGAAGCTATTTAATGGTCGAAAAAGTCGGACTTTACTGGCATTTTGTAGACCTTGTTTGGGTATTTGTATTTACATTCTTCTATTTAGTTTAAAATCTGATAATCTATTTATAATGTCAGCAGAACACACACATGATGAGCATGCTTCTGAGCATGAAGGAATGACCAAGAAAAAAATCTGGCAGGTTTTCTTTTACCTTTTAGGTATCACAGCCGTAGAATTTTTTATTGCTCTTTATCTGATTCCTAAAGAAATTATTGGACAGGGTATTGGTAATTTCGCATATATTGTCCTTACACTGGTGAAAGCTTTTTACATTGTGGCTTACTTTATGCATCTGAAATTTGAAAAATTTGCACTTAAAACAGGTATTGTTGTTTCTTTGGTGTTCATCGTCTATTTCATCATACTTATGCTCATTGAAGGAAACTACCAATCCATTCACATGAATTAATGAGTTTACCTTCCTTCCCAATAAAGAAGATTTTGATACTGCTGATTCTTTTGGCAGTTCCAGGCACAGTATATTATCTGTTAAAGGAGAAAGGGCAAAATCGTTATCGTCCTCTTAACATATATGGTGAGAAAAAGCTTTCAAGTACTTTTTCTATCAAACGTCGTAAGCAGATTCCAGACACATTATATCATGTCATAAGGGATTTTAAACTTCTGAACCAAAATTCTGATAGTGTTAAGTTTCCTTCTGACAGCAATCAAATTACTGTTGTAAATTTTTTCTATACACGTTGTACACTCTTGTGCCGCGATATCAATAAGGATTTGGCGAGGGTGGCTAAAATGTACAACAAGAATAGGTTGATGCGCTTTATTTCTATTAGCGTAGATCCTGATTATGACAGTCCGGCTGTACTTGCTGAATACAGCAAGCCATTTATCGCTGAAAATAAAAAATGGGACTTCCTTACAGGGGATAAAGAATTGATATATTCTCTTGCAAAAACTGATTTTATGGTAGATGCCATAGCAGACAGTACAGAAAAAAATAATATTAACCACAGTCCTATGCTCATTTTAATTGACCCACAAAAACGGATAAGAGGATATTACGATTCAAGCCTTGGACAAGAACAGGTCACTTTATTAAGTGATGAAATTAAGTTATTGATTACAGAAGAGCTTAGAAGTATTAAATTTCGATAGGTAAAACCAGCTTTTTCTGATAATGATTATAATTATGAGTGATAAACAGATTTCAAGAATTATAACTGCAGTTTCAGTTTTTGTTCTTATCGTTGTTGTTATTTTACAGAGTAAGCTGTTAAATATTTTCCCCGATAAAAATGCGATCCCGGCCTGGGTGTTTTCCCTTCCATTATTCAATGCTGTAATTAATGGTATATGTAGTGTTCTTTTGATTTTATCTCTTTATTTTATTAAGAGAAAAAATATAACAATGCACAAGAATCTAAATATTCTTACATTCATTCTTTCCTCATTTTTTTTGGTTTCATACATCATCTTCCATGCCACAGGAATAAAAACTACTTATGGAGGTGTTGGATTGATTCGTACGGTATATTATGTTATTCTGACAACCCATATCATACTGGCTGCTATCGTATTACCACTTGTATTATTTAGTTTTCAGAAGGGTTTACAAATGAAAGTGGAGCAGCATAAAAAACTGGTTCGCTGGACATATCCCATATGGTTATTTGTAACAGTTAGTGGAGTTATTGTCTATTTGATGATCTCTCCATATTATTCCTTTTAGTAAGGTTTAAGTTTTAATCAGCCGACTGTAAACTTAATATTACAGCTTTATTATCCTTCCTACATGCAGTACTTTTGGCGTATATTTACATTATGAAATCGTTTAGAAAAATTTTATTTTGTTTTATTCTGATTTTTTCATTTATGGGCTCAGCTGAAGTATCAGCACAGTGTTCTATGTGCACATTAAATGCAGAAAATTCTGTTAAGAATGGCAATACTGAGGGCAAGGGCCTGAACAATGGTATCCTATATCTTTTAGCCGCACCTTATCTGGCAATTGCATGCGTTGGCTTTTTATGGTACAAGAAATACAGACGTAAAAATGTCAACTTAAATATCAAAGACAGTAAGATTAATTTAAATTAAGTACTTATTTCTTGATTTCTACTGGCTTTCTGATTTATTTAATTTTCTTAAGCTGATCTTCATGGCAAAAACTTCGAAATTTGCAGCAATAATAACTTCCAAATGCCCTAGATGTAGAAGAGGTGATGTTTTCTCGGGTACCTTGTACGGACTAAATTTTCAGGAAACTAACGATCGTTGTTCTCATTGCGGTATGAAATTTGAAGTTGAGCCAGGTTATTTTTATGGCGCAATGTATGTTAGTTATGTATTTGTTGTCGGAGAAATGCTTAACGTTGGCTTATTCACTTACCTGATAACCGGAAATGATACTTCACCCTGGTTATATATTTCAACTATAATTGGCACAATTTTATTGCTTACGCCGATAAATTATCGGTATTCCAGAATACTACTGCTTCATTTGTTGACTCCCAAAGTTAAGTATTACCCTGACTACGATACCGATGATAAACTCAGCAACTTT
>CAMBFY010000285.1 GCA_945865415.1 Sphingobacterium thalpophilum | reverse complement strand
CAACCATGTCTTTATACTTTTCGTGGATAAGCTCAGGATCTGTTGAATACTCTATAATCTCATCATCGTCGTGGATGGAAGTGGAGATGATTGGATTTCCCAGCATTTTTACTATTTCACGAGCTATAGTATTATCGGGGACTCTGATACCGACAGTTTTTTTATTTGAACTTAATAATTTGGGGACATTTTTATTTGCATTGAATATAAAAGTAAATGGTCCGGGGAGTGCTTTTTTGATCACACGAAAGGTTTCATTATCAATTTGACGCGTGAAGTCAGAAATATGGCTGAGATCATAGCAGATAATGGAGAAGTTTGCTTTCTCAGGTTTAATCCCCCTGATTTTACAGATTTTTTCAATGGCTTTGGAGTTACTGATATCACATCCCATACCATAAACAGTATCCGTTGGGTAGATTATGATGCCACCCTTTTTCAGGACATCAACAACCTGCTGAATAAATTTTTCATTTGGATTGTCCGGATAGATCTTAATCAGCATATTGAAATTCAGAATTTTGCCGATTTAGTCCCAGCATATAAAATCGCATGCTACATGGCGCTTTCAAAATATCTTAGAACTCTGCATTTTTTGGAGTTCTTGGGAAAGGAATAACATCCCTGATATTGGTCATCCCTGTAACGAAAAGGACCAAGCGTTCGAAACCTAAGCCGAAGCCTGCATGAGGTGCAGAACCAAAACGACGGGTATCCAGATACCATGACATTTCTTCTGTAGGTATATGCATTTCCTCCATTCTCTTTTCAAGTTTTTCAAGACGTTCTTCACGTTGTGAGCCTCCAACAATCTCCCCAATTCCAGGGAACAGAATATCCATTGCTCTTACGGTTATTCTGCCTTCAGCATCTGGTTCATTCATTCTCATGTAAAATGACTTGATAGCTGCCGGATAATCGGTCAAGATCACTGGTTTTTTAAAGTGCTTTTCTACTAGAAAGCGCTCGTGTTCCGACTGCAGATCAGCGCCCCATTGATCGATCAGATATTTAAATTGCTTTTTTTGATTGGGTTTTGAATTTCTGAGAATCTGTATTGCCTCGGTATAAGTGATTCGTTCAAAATTATTCTCAAGGCAAAACTTAAGCTTGGAAAGCAGATCCAGCTCTGAACGTTCTACCTGGGGCTTTAAATTTTCTTCTTCAGCTAATCTGCTGTTCAGAAATTCCAGTTCATCAGCGCAATTTTCCAATGCATAAGAAATGACATATTTAAGCAATTCCTCTGCCAGGTCCATATTATCATTCAGATCATAGAAGGCCATTTCAGGTTCTATCATCCAGAATTCTGCCAAGTGTCGGGTAGTATTTGAATTTTCGGCTCTAAAGGTTGGTCCGAAGGTATAAATATCTCCGAATGCCAAAGCAGCAAGCTCACCTTCCAGCTGTCCGGATACTGTTAAATTTGTAGCCTTTCCGAAGAAATCCTCTTTATAATTGACAGTTCCATCTTCATTTCGGGGGATATGATCCGGGTCTATTGTAGAAACTCTGAACATTTCACCTGCACCTTCAGCATCTGAAGCTGTAATTATTGGAGTGTGCAGATATAAAAACCCTTTATCATTAAAAAATTTATGGACCGCAAAGGCCAGTGCATGCCGGACTTTGAATACTGCATTGAAGGTATTGGTGCGAAAACGTAAATGGGCAATTTCCCTTAAAAACTCCAGACTGTGTTTTTTAGGCTGCAAAGGAAATTTCTCTGCATCGCTGTCACCCAATATTTCCAGGGTGTTTACCTTGATTTCTATGCGCTGTCCTTTACCTAAGGATTCAACAATTTCACCTCTTAAAGAAATTGCAGCTCCAGTCGTCAGCCTTTTTAACAGACTGTCATCGAAAGAATTAAAATCTACAACAGCCTGTATGTTTTTTATTGTTGATCCGTCGTTAACAGCGATAAACTGGTTGTTTCTGAAGGTTTTAACCCAACCCATTACAATTGCCTCTTGTCCGAAATCAGTACTGTTTAGTAAATCTTTAATTTTTATTCGCTTAGCCATGTTTTTTTAATGAATAGCAAAAATACAAATCGTTCTGTTAACCACAAGCCAAAGAAAAAAGCCTGTTTTTATTTAGATTAGTTGCAGGCTGCAAGATCTTTGGCAACATCAGACTGATCGTAGTAACCTTGCTTGTTTTCGAACGAGTTACTGATATAAACAATGATCTGGGCAATATCAATATCAGCTAGTGTATTGTTGGCAGGCATTTGACCCTGATAGGCAATATTATGAATTGTAATCTGCTCATTTTGGCCATTCCTGATAATGCAGGCAAGCCTTTTCTGATTAGTGATCAGATATGTACTATCTGTAAGCGGTGGGTAAAGTGTTCCTAGGCCTTTACCATCAGCCCCATGACAATTCTGACAGTTCTTTTCATATAGCCCCTTTCCATTTACATAATAGCGCTTGTAATTAATACTGTCTTCATTTTGACAAGACTGTACTATTAAAGCCGTGCAAAACAGAAAGAAAAAGCCACAGATCAATCTATTTTTCATTTGTAGCTTCTTCTCTGAGCAGTTTATCCATGTCTTCTATTAATTGTTTTACCTGGTCTGCTTTAGTGCCATCGTATGCACCTCGTAATTGTTTTTTTGTGTCGACCAATATAAACCAACCCTGATGTACCAAACCCTGGGGGTCAGTACTGTCTTCAAATGCAGAAACCAAATAGTTTTTTGCTGCAATGTTGAATATTGAGTCGCGGCTTCCATGAACAAATTCCCATTGATTTCCCTCTACACCTAGTTTGGTAGCATATATTTTTAAGCGGGAGGGTAAATCGTATTTGATGTCTATGGAATGAGAAAGAAATTTAACTTTTGGATTGTCCTTGAATTTCTTGTAAACATCCAGCATATTCCGGTGCATGATCGGACAAATTGTATTGCAGGATGTGAAAAAGAAATCTGCAATATAAATCTTCCCATCAAAATCTTTTTCAGTAACTAAGATACTGTCCTGGTTGAAATAGCTGAAAGGTTGAATGGTTTGGTAAATGGTATCAACAACAGTTTTGCCATCAACCATTCTTTCAACCGGCTCTCGATTTCCTAAAATGGGAAGCTTGAAATCCGACTGATTTGAGCATGACTGCAGCACTATTGAGATGAGGGCAAAATTCAAGAGCTTTTTCATACTGCAAATATACTTCGTTTGAGCTTAATTAGCCCCCTCAGGGAAAATTCGTCATTAAATATTGCGGCTAAGATCCGTAAAAACGCAGCGTTTTTACGGATCTTAGCCGGTTTTATACTGCAAGATCATGTATAATTTGTTCTATTTTTTGATCAAGTTGCTTGTCTTTGTTTTCAAATTCTATGACATCAGGAAGTGCAGTTTTAACACTACAGTAAAATTTAATCTTTGGTTCTGTTCCTGATGGTCTGGCTGAAATTACACATCCATCTTCGGTTATAAATTGAAGTACATCTGATTTGGGGAAATC
>CAMBFY010000284.1 GCA_945865415.1 Sphingobacterium thalpophilum | reverse complement strand
TCAAATTTTTGATTCATCATACGGATGAAAAAAGATGCATCTGCAGAACCACCACCCAATCCTGCGCCTATTGGTATATGCTTATGTAAATGAATCCTGACCGGGGGCAGTGATTTAAAATCCTGTTTCAATAAATGGTAGGCTTTCATACAGAGATTAGTGTTCTGATCACCGGGAATATCTATACCAGATGAGCTGAATTGTAAGGTATCTGCCTCAATGATTTCCAGTGCATCTTTTATAGCAATCGGATAAAATATCGATTCCAGATTATGATAACCATCAGGACGCTTGCTGACAATATTTAAGCCTATATTGATCTTGGCATTTGGAAAAAGTATCATATTGTGAACATAGTGATATTTTTATGAACAATTTTAGGATGCCAAAATTACATTTATTTTATTTGCACTGAAAAGCATAAAGTTGAAAGCACAAGCTGAAAGCTAAAGCAAAAAAACAACACAAGCCAGAATGAAACAATATCATGAATTGATGCAGCATGTTCTGCAAAATGGAACCCAGAAACATGATCGGACAGGGACTGGAACAATCAGTGTATTTGGCTATCAGATGCGTTTTAATCTTCAGGATGGGTTTCCGCTGGTGACCACTAAAAAAGTGCATTTAAGATCAATAATACATGAATTGATCTGGTTTTTGAAAGGTGAAACTAATATTAAATACCTCAAAGATAATGGAGTTAGTATCTGGGATGAATGGGCAGACGAAAGTGGCGAGCTCGGACCGGTTTATGGATCTCAATGGCGCTCCTGGCCTACCCCGGATGGAGGCCACATCGATCAGATTTCACAGGTTATAAAACAAATAGGTAGTAATCCCGATTCAAGACGTTTGATTGTATCTGCCTGGAATGTTGCGGAGATCGAAAACATGGCACTTCCACCCTGCCATAGTTTTTTTCAATTTTATGTTGCAGACGGTAAATTAAGCTGCCAGCTCTATCAACGAAGTGCCGACATTTTTTTGGGAGTTCCCTTCAATATTGCCTCATATGCCCTTTTAACCATGATGGTTGCACAAGTTTGCGGATTACAAGCAGGAGATTTTGTACATACTCTTGGAGATGCACACCTATATAATAATCATCTGGAACAAACCAGGCTGCAATTGAGTAGAGAATGTAAAGGGCTTCCATCAATGAAACTAAATCCGGAGATAAAAAACATCTTTGATTTTAAATTTGAAGACTTTAGTCTTGAAAATTACGATCCACATCCACATATAAAAGGCGCTGTAGCCATTTAATTAAAGCATATGAATATTAATCTGATTGTTGCTATTGATGAGAAGAACGGTATCGGTAAAGACAATCTGTTACCCTGGCATCTACCTGCAGATTTGAAACATTTTAAAATGGTTACTACCGGGCATCCGGTAATTATGGGTAGAAAAACCTTCGATTCTATTGGAAAAGCCCTACCCAACAGAAGAAATATAGTTATTAGCAGACAATCTGGACTTTTAATCCCGGGAGCAGAGGTTTGCAGTTCACTGAAAAATGCCATTGAATTGTGTTTAAATGAAAAAGATGTATTTGTAATCGGAGGTGCGCAGATATTCGAGCAGGCAATCTCAATAGCAAATGTCCTTTATCTCACCATTATTCATGAAAATTTTAATGCAGATGTATTTTTTCCTGAGATCAAAATGAATGAATGGATCGAAGAAGAAAAAAATCTACATGAACCTGATGAAAAGAACTTATATTCTTATAGTTTTATAAAGTACAGAAAAGGATGAATTTCTTCTTTTATTTTCTATACTAAAGAATTATTCCAAAAAACAAAAATTTAGTTAGCTTTGGCGTCTTAAGCAAAAGAGGCTTAAATCAACATTAACAGACAATTAAAATAAAATGGAAGGTAAAGGATTAGTAAAATTCGCAGCAATTGCGCTGACAATAGCGTGCTTGTATTCCCTCTCGTTTACATGGATAGCGAATAAAGTTGAAAAAGATGCAAAAGAATTTGCAAAAGGTGATGCTACAAAAGAGAAAATTTATCTTGACTCTGTAGCATCATTGCCTGTTTACGGTAGTCTTGATTATATCACCTATCAATATGCAAAGGAACGTGAAATACCACTTGGACTAGATCTTAAGGGGGGAATGAACGTAACTATGGAGATCTCGCTGAGTGAAATGGTTCGTAACCTTGCAAACAATAGCACAGATGCAAACTTTAATGCTGCAATTAGAAATGCTGAAGCAGCAATGGCAACTGGTGAAACTGATTTTATTGGAGCTTTTGGAAAAGAGTTTGAAAAAATTAGTCCGAATACTAATTTATCCCCATTATTTGCAACAAAAGAAAATTCAGCAAATCTTAAAATTGATGCCAGCAATCAGGATGTTTTAAATTTCCTCAGGAAATCTGCTGATGGCGCAATTGACCTTTCATTTAATATTCTTCGTACCCGTATTGATAAGTTTGGAGTAACCTCTCCAAACATACAAAAACAACAGGGAACCAATCGTATCCTCATTGAACTTCCCGGAGTCACTGATCCTGATCGTGTTCGTAAATTACTTCAGGGATCAGCAAAACTAGAGTTTTGGGAGACCTATGAAAATACTGAGATTTTTGGTTTGCTTCAGAATGTAAATAGTATTTTAGCTTCCACCGTTAAATCTACTGATACTTCCAGTGCATCTGCCGTTCAGGATACAAGTAAAAGTAAACTTGCTGCTCTGGGTAAAAAAGATAGTTCTGCAGTTGATAGTGCCGCTTTATTAAGCAAAGTTCAAGCTGAACAAGCAAAGCAAAATCCCTTGTTTTCGATTTTAAACCCTGCAACATATCAAGGTCAGGATGGTCAGTCTAATTTACGTCCGGGTCCGGTGGTTGGGTATGCAGCGCTTAAAGACACTGCAAAAGTAAACTCATACCTTTCATCAGCAGCTGTAAAAGCAGTTATTCCACAAAACATCAGATTATATTGGGGAGTTAAAGCTATTTCAGAAGAGAGTAAAGTTTTTGAACTTTATGCTTTGAAAACCAGTAACCTGGGCGGTGGTCCTGCCTTAGAAGGAGATGTCATTTCTGATGCACGTTCAGATTATGACCAGAAAGGTAATCCGGAGGTTGTAATGGTGATGAACGCAGATGGCGGACGTACATGGAGATCAATAACTGCTGCAGCATCAGCTGATCCAAACAATAAAAAAAGTGTCGCCATTGTACTCGATAATTTAGTTTACTCTGCTCCTACAGTTCAGGGAGAAATACCAAATGGAATTTCATCAATCAGCGGTACCTTTAAAGTAGAAGATACCCAAGATCTTGCAAACGTTTTAAAAGCAGGTAGATTACCTGCACCTGCAAAAATCGTAAGTGATTATGTTGTTGGTCCATCCCTTGGAGCAGCCTCAATTTCAGCAGGTTTAATTTCAACTATTGCAGGTGTAATATTTATCCTTCTATTCATGGCAATGTACTACAGTACAGCTGGATTAGTCGC
>CAMBFY010000283.1 GCA_945865415.1 Sphingobacterium thalpophilum | reverse complement strand
TCGATTTTCATAATTTATCAGTTTAATTCCCAAAAGTCGCTATTATCATCTTCATTATCTCATTATCTACCGCTTACTCAATTATATCACACAAAAAAGGCCAGCAATTGAATAATTTTGCCAGCCTTTTTCCTGTATAGTAATATAATTATTTACACTGCATCTGATAAACTCGAGAACGTAAAGTCCCGGATCTTCATCGGCGGAATCAATGCATTGATATTTGATTCACCACTCACAGTCCGCTCAGGTTTACCCAGTGCTTCCAGATTGTTAAGCATGATAATCGGACTTTCATTGAACCTGAAGTTCTTTACCGGGAATTTGATTTCCCCATTCTCGATATAGAAAGTACCATCACGGGTAAGTCCGGTAAGCAATACTGTTTGAGGATCCACACTGCGGATATACCATAAACGGGTAACTAAAATACCCTTTTCAGTGCCCTTGATCAGATCTTCCAGAGATTGATTTGTTCCTGCCATAATTACGGCATCGGGCTGCGGAATTGCTTTTATACCTTTCTTCTGGGCCCAGTAGCGAGAATAGAACAGATTTTTTATGACTCCATTCTCTATCCAGTTTATTTTTTCCTGAGGTCTTCCATCGCCACTCCAGGTACTGGTTGGCATTTCAGGATGGGAAGGATCCGAATACATATTTACGCGCTCATCCACCAATTTCTCACCCAGTTTGGTCAGTCCGCCTGGTTTGCTCATAAAGCTTCTTCCTTCATCCGCCTGACGGCCATCCATACCAAAAAAGAGATTTTCCAGCAAAACCAGGGCTGCAGCAGGTTCAAGAATCACGGTATATTTACCCGGTTCAAGAGCTTTGGCAGAGGCAGAATCAGCGGCTTTCATAGCTGCGGATGCAGTTGCCTTTTTTACATCCAGTTTGCTGAAATCATTGTATGATTTAGTGGCATAGCCTGAACCTTTTCCATCTTCTGTACGCAAGGTCACATTAAAACTGACCCCGGTTGATGTGTTATAGGCGAACAAACCTTTTGAATTCATCATTGCCGCATAGGAGGTATTGTTCTCCAGGAATCCTGCGGCATTGAGTTTATTATCTTTTGAGATCTGCAAACTTGCTGCAACGGCATCTGCGCGCTCTTTCGGACCCATATTTGCAGTAGATTGCACAAAAGTTGGGGATGTTGGATAGGTTTGCGGACCTAGAAATGATACAAATTCCGGATTTTCGGGTGCGAGCATCGCTGTTTCTTCGGCCCTTTGGACTACCTTTTTCAGAGATTCATCATCAAACTCATTGATGGTGGCAACACCTAGTTTTTTACCGAAGGCTGAGGATACGACCAGAGTATTCTGGCTGATTCCTCCGCTTGTTGAAACCGAATTACGGGCATAACGTATATTTCCGGCATCTGAACCATTAAGGTTTACCTCACATTCATCTGCTTTAGAATAGCTGAGCACTTTCTTTAATAAAGCCTGTGCCTCTTCTTTACTTAATATTGACATGATCTTATCCTCAGATTTTTCTAGCTGTATTAATTACATTAACTCCATTAAAACGTGTGGTTGCACAACCATGCGATACTGCGCTTGTCTGCATAGGTTGTCCCTTTCCATCAAAGAATGAGCCCCCGAGACGATAATCACTTTCATCGCACATATCACTGCATGCATTCCAGAATTCCTGGGTATTGGCCTGATAGGCAACATCCTTAAGCATGCCAGCAATTTTACCTTCCTTTATCTCGTAATATAGCTGTCCGCCGAACTGGAAATTATAACGCTGCTGATCGATGGAGAATGAACCATCTCCAATGATGTATATTCCTTTTTCGACGTTTTGGATCAAGTCATCAATGCTTTTCTTTTGTTTTCCTGGCATCAGGGATACATTAGGCATACGCTGGAATTGAACACTGCTCCAGTTATCGGCATAACAACATCCTTGTGATTCATTCAAGCCTACAATATGAGCCTGATCGCGGATCGCCTGGTAATTCACCAAAACACCATCTTTAATGATATCCCATTTTTTGGTACCCACACCTTCATCGTCATAACCCACAGCACCAAGAGATCCCGGCTGTGTTTTATCTCCCTGGATATTGACCAGCTCACTGCCGTATTTGAAATTCTTGGATTGCCATTTATCGAGGGTAAGGAAGCTGGTTCCTGCGAAATTTGCCTCATATCCCAGTACACGATCCAGTTCGGTAGGATGTCCTGAAGATTCGTGGATCGTTAACCAAAGATGTGAAGGATCAAGAACCAGGTCGTATTTACCAGCTTCAACTGATTTGGCAGTGATTTTCTGTCCGACCTGCTCTGCCGCAGATTTTGCATCTTCCAGCATATCATAGCGACCTTTGTATAGGGTTGTAATGCCTTTTATTTTATGCTCCGGACCAGCCTGAAGGTATTCATAACCCATTCCCATCGGAGCACTTAATGCATTACGGGTTTCGAACTTCCCTGATTTTGCGTCAATTTTTGTTAGGAAGAACGTTGGCCAGATTCGGTGTACGTCCTGATCAATGTAAGAACCATCGGTAGAGGCAAAATATTTTTGCTCATTTACCAGAAAGAGGATTGAATTGGCATAATTCGCTCCACCTTTCAAAGCAGCATCGTTCACTGAAAGTAAAAGATCTACTTTTTCCTTCATCGGCACTTCAAAGGCATTTTTTTCTATTGGTGCTTTCCAGCTTACTTCGCCATAGCCCTTTTGAGGAGCCAATTGTACAGGTTCTATTAACAATCGTGAGTTTTCTTTGGCAATTGCAACAGCAAGTTCTGCTGCTTTGGCAATGCTGTCGGTATCCATTTTGTCGGTTGCGGCAAAACCCCAGCTGCCATTTGCAATTACCCTGACACCCATACCGTAGCTTTCGGTGTTCACAATATTCTCTACCTTATCTTCCCGAGTTACAACAAACTGGTTCAGGTATCGCCCAATGCGAACATCAGTATAGGTAGCACCACGCGATCTTGCGGCGTTCAGTGCCACATCAGCCATCCGCTTTTTCAATGCCGGATCGATCCGGTCTAATGCGGCATCCAGCGGGACATCATTGCCCCATACCGGAATTGAGGGCATCATGACTGCAGAAGCACCCATTCCCGTCAGGTAAATAAAATCTCTTCTTTTCATTTAATTGGTAAGTTAAGGAACACCACTTTGAGGCTTAATAAACCCTCAGATGCTGAATGGATTAGTATAAACACAACCAATAATTATGCCATTATTTATATGACTATCAGCTATTAAATAATAAGAAATTTACATTCCTGATATCTGATTTTTAATTACCGATGCGATCTTATTTCTCATCCCAATTTATAGTTATCTCTTGTTTATTAACTGTTCTCTGTCATAGAGTAGTAACTGTCAAATGTAGCAGTCATTTTAATTTTGTTAACTGTCCATTCTCCATTCTCCATTAAATCCTAGATTTTCCTCCCCGTATTAATCACATTTACTCCCTTGAACATAGTTGTTGAACAACCATGAGATACTGCACTAACCTGACT
>CAMBFY010000282.1 GCA_945865415.1 Sphingobacterium thalpophilum | reverse complement strand
CGACATGGAACCAATCAGCTTCACTGCGATTGATCATTTCAATATCATTCTGCAGATTTGCAAAATCAGCGGCTAAAAGTGAAGGGGCGATCAAATGTTTCATGTTATAAAATTACAAATTGTATTGCAATATTCTGTTTAAATAGAAGTGATATGATTATAGTTTAAAGCCGTCTTCCTCAATGATTTTCTTAATTCTTTCAAGTTTCAATCAGCTCAAGCTGATCTTAAGGTCTGTTAGCTGCTTTTTTTGTTAAAATGAATGCATTTAAATGCTAAAATGGTATTTCGACTTCATAGATGGTTGCAATAGATACAGATTTAAAAAACAAGTCAAAATTTGAATTATCCAAACTCTTAACTGAAATCATTGTATCTAGCCTAAGCCTATTATCAAGGTAAAATATGATCGAGTTCAGATTTTTCATGATCTGGAATAGGTTTCTGAACGATTTGTTTTTAATGCTTTTTCAATTCCTTATTTATGCAATTTAAAGAATCAGGAATAAAAAAAACCTGTCCATACCGAAGCAAGACAGGTTTTGAAAATACAAAATTCAAAAATTTATTCTACTGCAGGTTTTGCATCTTCCGGACGAGGAGGCCTTGGCAATAAGGCTTTACGTGAAAGTTTTAATTTACCCTGCTTATCCACTTCAAGAAGCTTAACCTGAACAATATCGCCTACATTCAATACACCATCCATTGTTTCGTATCGTTTCCAATCAATTTCTGAAATGTGAAGAAGACCGTCTTTACCCGGCATAATTTCAACAAATGCACCAAAAGGCATAATTGTTTTCACTTTACCTTCGTAAACTTCACCAACCTCTGGTTTTGAGGCTATTGCTTTAATACGGCTAACAGCTTTATCAATTGCTTCTTTGTTATCAGCAAAGATTTGAACAATTCCTAAGTTATCTTTCTCTTCAATAGCAATGGTTGCACCGGTTTCGCGTTGCATTTCCTGTATGATTTTACCTCCAGGGCCAATTACTGCACCGATGAATTCCTTATCAATTTTCAATGTAACAATACGTGGTGCATGTGGTTTATAATCTTCACGGGGAGCAGCAATGGTCTTCTTCATTTCATTTAAGATATGAAGACGGGCTTCGTTGGCCTGCTTTAGAGCGGCGGTTAGAACTTCCCACTTTAATCCATTAATTTTTAAATCCATTTGACAGGCAACAATACCTTTTTCAGTACCTGTTACTTTAAAGTCCATATCTCCTAAATGATCCTCATCACCAAGAATATCAGTCAGAATAGCATATTTTCCTGTTTTTTCATCAGATATTAATCCCATTGCAATTCCTGAAACCGGAGATTTGATCTTAATACCGGCATCCATCAATGCAAGTGTACCTGCGCAAACAGTAGCCATGGAAGAAGAACCATTTGATTCTAGGATATCTGATACTACACGGATCGTATATGGATTGTCATCAACAGGCAATACCTTCTTTAAAGAACGCATAGCGAGATTTCCATGTCCAATCTCCCGACGGCCTGTGCCACGGTTAGGACGCGCCTCACCTGTAGAAAAAGCCGGGAAGTTATAATGCAACAAGAATTTTTGGTAACCATTAAAGAAAGCACCGTCAATTAGTTGCTCATCAGATTTGGCCCCTAAAGTTACTGTTGTAAGTGATTGTGTTTCGCCGCGGGTAAAAATTGAAGAACCGTGAGCGGTTGGCAGATAACCTATTTCCGACCATATTGGACGAACAGTACGTGAATCACGACCATCTAAACGAATTCCTTCATCTAAGATCAGATTACGAATTGCATCGTATTGAACATCGTGATAATATTTTTTGGCTAAGGATATTGTAATGTCTTCAACCCCATCACCTAAATCAAGTATAAATTCATTGATCACTTCAGAGAATTTATCGCTTCGCTCATGCTTAGAAGATTTTGATTTTGCTATAGCATATACTTTATCATATGTAGCTGCAAAAACCTTTTCTTTTAGATTAAGGTCATGTATTTCGTGGCTGTAAACTCTTTTTTCAGTCTTTCCAACCAATAATGCAAGTTCCTTTTGTGCCTGAACCTGAATGATAATCGCTTTATGAGCGAACTCAATGGCTTCAACCATTTCTTCTTCAGAAATTTCGTCACCTTCACCTTCAACCATTACAATATCGTTCTCAGTACCCGCAACCAAAAGATCCATGGTAGCACGTTCAAGGTCACTCAGATATGGATTAATTACCAGTTTACCATCAATTTTAGCAACACGTACTTCAGATATAGGTCCATTAAACGGAATATCCGAAACAGCAATTGCTGCTGATGCTGCAAGACCTGCAAGGCAATCAGGCATAATATTTTTATCGGCAGAGATCAATGAAATCATTACCTGCACATCAGCATGGTAATCTTCGGGGAACATCGGCCGTAAAGCACGATCCACCAAACGTGAAATAAGAACTTCATAATCAGAAAGTCTGGCTTCACGACGCAGAAACCCTCCAGGTATACGGCCGGTGGATGCGTATTTTTCCTGATAGTCAACTGATAATGGTAAAAAATCAGTTCCCGGTTTTGCACCAACGGTTGAAACTACTGTTGCTAATAACATGGTATCACCCATTTTTACCACAACTGAACCATCTGCTTGTTTAGCAAGTTTTCCGGTTTCAATTTCGATCATACGGCCATCGCCAATATCGAATGTTTTTTTTATTGCGTTATAACTCATTTGCTTTAATTGCGATGTACTTTTCCTCTTTTGAGTACATCTTCTTTTATATTGATTTTATTTTTGATAAAGTAAAAAAGCCATCCTATAAATGAGAGGATGGCTTCGCAAATTTTTGCTAAGATTATTTTATAATATCTCTTAACTCTAATGCTTTGATAATAGCACGATACCTGTTAATATCTTTTTTGTAAAGATAGGCAAGTAAAGCACGGCGCTTACCCACTAATTTCTGAAGAGATAATTGTGTAGAAAAATCCTTCTTGTTTTGTTTCAAATGCCCTGTTAAATGAGCAATACGAGCGGTAAACAATGCTACTTGTCCTTCTGCAGAACCAGTGTCTGTTGCACCTTTTCCGTGTTTGGCAAAAATCTCTGCCTTGTACTCTGTACTTAAATACATTACCTGAATAATATTAAAGCGGTTTACGATTATTTTAATTAATACAAAGATACGGTAATGAAAGTTTAATTGCAAATATCAATTTGGTTGTTGCTTGTTAGTAGCTGGTTTGTTAGTGATTTGACGGTTCAATGAAAATGGGAGATTATAGAAACAGTTAGAAATCCTGACCATTTTTAAAAATCAAGACGGAAGAAATTGTGGCTATACCTATTGGTTCAATATAGTAGAATTTACTAGCTACAAACAAGTACTAAAACCAAATCATTTCTTATTCTCATTAAATTGCCCGAATTTTGCTTAATGGAATCAAAACCCAGTTACAGTAGTTTTACATCGAAGTTCAAAGTCAGACCAGATGATATTGATATGTTTAATCATGTGCACAACAGTACCTATTTTGACTATGTATTGGCGGCCAGATATGAGCAGATGGAAACATG
>CAMBFY010000281.1 GCA_945865415.1 Sphingobacterium thalpophilum | reverse complement strand
ATGAGGATTGCCTATATCGAACCTGCAAAAGCAAAACAAGAAGCCGAGAAAGCTTTTTCTGCACCTGAAGGTCTTATCGTGAATAATTCGGACAATGCACTTTCAAAAGTTAAAATTGATGGTACAAACGTGAATAAATTAAGTACAATTACTTATATCAGCGAATTTGTGCTTAGCTCTACTCTTGCAAGTCTAATGAATGGATATCAGGATCCAAGATTACCGGTTTACACTCAGCCATGCTGCGGAAGATTAACTCCATCCACTGCCGTTTTTGGTGGTTTGGTAGGATTTAGAAACGGTTTCGCATCAGCTCAAAGAGGTAATAACCTGGATTTGCAATATTCTTACGTTGGTAAAAGATGGTTGCCTATTAATAACGGTGGAACCAATGAACCAGACCATATTATGGAAGCTGCAGAAGTATTTTTCCTGAGGGCTGAAGGAGCTTTAAGAGGATGGAACATGGGAGGAACTGCTCAGTTCTTGTATAATGAAGGGATTAAAGCATCCATCAAATTTAGAACTACCGCCTCTGATGCAGTAGTTGATGCTTATGTCAATAGTACTAATTTACCATCAAAACCATTGGATAGATTAGGAAGGCCTGATTCTCGTAATAGTCCGCCTGTAGCTGATATTCCTGTTCGCTACGAAACAGCAGGTAGTTTTGAAAGACAGTTAGAACAGATCATCACACAGAAATGGCTATCACTTTTCCCAATGAATGATACTGAAGCTTGGGCTGAACGCCGTAGAACTGGTTATCCTAGGGGCTATGCGATTATCCAGTCTGATAATCCTGCTCTTACCAGAACTCAACTTGCAAGAAGATTGATCTATCCGCCAAATTCATATGCAACTAACAAAACTGCAACAGATGCGGCTTTGGTATTATTAGGTGGACCGGATACTTATGCTACCAGGGTTTGGTGGGATGCTAAACCTCTGGCAGCTTTCCCAACTCCAACTGATTGATGTTTTTATAGCAGTTATTGGTTTTTATGATCAATAACTGCTATATTAATACGATTTTGATTACATAGTTTTCCCTTGAGGAAAATTTTTTTATCAAATCCTTTACGGTTATTTCTTAATTATTTTGAGGAATATTTAAAGAAATTGGATAAATCTTAACAAATACTTTTTAAAGAAATTGTTGTTCATTTAAATTATTTGACAGATTCTCAGATTTAGTTTTCAGTTTCACACTTTAATTATCTGATGTTATCACATTTTATAGATTATCATTTAAATTATCGTTTTTTCTTAACTTTTAAACTCGATTCTTATGAGAATATTTTCCAGTCTTATTCTTCTGATTTTAATGAACACGCTCACCGCGATCTTATCATTCGGACAAATTACAGAAGAGAATAAATCTCATTACAAGACTATTACTCGAAATAATTCATCTGATGAACAGAGACTCACATCAAAATTTAAGTTTAAGGAAATTAAACTGGATGTTACTGAAATTGAAAATGAAGCACAATTAATCAGATTAAAGTTTGATCAAAGCAAGGGGATAATCAGGCTTCAAGATACGGAGCTAATTGAAGATGATGCACCTGCTGCTGGTCTTCCGGAAGGATATAAAACATATACCAAAGGTCCTGTAGAATGGGTGGAGGATTTAAAAAAGGGTATTGTCATTAAAAAAATTCTTGAGGTAAAAAATCCTGTTACAGCTTCTGCTCGTTTGGTATTTAAGGGAATGGAAGTAAAAGGTAACAAAGCCCCGCTTTATTTGTCTTTAAACGGCGAAAAGTTTAGCAGGCCTGCTTCCATTATTGCCTATCCAAATGCACGTCAGTACATCGATATGGGCGCAATTGACCGTTGGTACTATGTGGATCTACCTCATGAGAAACTTCGTAATGGTCTGAATGAAGTCCTTATGTGGACTGAAACAGACACAACCTCTTGGCGGGTATTGATTGCTCATATTAATGAATTTAAAAGAGGGTCTTTAACCCGAACAAGTCCGAACCGTTCCATGAAAAGCAGCAATGATGGCAATACATGGAGTGATACGAAACTCGGAGCAATGGATCAGATAGATGGAGAATACTCTGTTAGATTTAGCTTAGACAGATTCCTTTCATCCGGTGAATATATTTCACCGATTATAGATATGGTCGATGGCGAAAGCCCTTTAAAGCGCAATTCTGGCAATTTGAAGGCAGCGTTCTGGACTGATATTGATATACCTGCAGCAACTTCTGCCAAAGTACTTTTCCGATATGGATCAAGCCCGTTTAGCGGTGATCAATCATGGTCGGCATGGCAACAGCTTGAAGGTGGTCGTGAATATTCGCTGGGAGCGAAACGTTATATTCAGTGGAAAGCAGAATTAAGTACTACTAATCCCTTACGAACACCACTAATAAGAGGGTTTCGCTATTCTGCTTCATGGGAGGATAATTCAATAAATGCTAAAAGCGGACTTCAGGCACATGTAAAAAATAATGGCAGAATAATTCAATCTTCATATCCCTTTTCTTATGAAAATTTAAATCATCTGGATTTGAAAAAGTACAGAGAAGACCATAAGCTTGATCAAATTGTTAAAGGAGCTGATTCTGAGTTTGAGGTAATGATGCGCTTGTTAAACTGGGCTTATCGTGTACCATTAAGAAGTGAAGCCTATTCCTGGAACTGGAATGATGTAACTGTTAGTCCGGTAATTGATGAAGGAACAGGAATGCCGCGATTAAACGGCCCCTTTTTTAAAGGCCGGCGAATGGTTGAAATGTGTCTTTATCCAAATCAGGCTTTGATTGGAGCACTTCTTTCCATGGGATATCAGGCACGGCACATCAATATACACAGTGAAGGTGAGAGCGGACATGAAGTGACAGAGGTTTGGTCTAATCAGCTCAATAAATGGATTTATATGGATTCAACCCGCGACTATTATTATTATGATCCGGAAACTGGAATTCCATTTAATTTACTTGAAATTCATAAGATTTTAGCTGCCTCGATGCCACGTGCAGAGACTTGGAAGCGCCCATTTGCCCCTGAATTTGGAGAAGAACTGGTGGAGACCCTGAAAGTTGGGCAGCGCCAGGGTAATAATCCTTACTCAATTCAGGGTGGAGGCGGAACCCATATTCTTGAGATTATGGGTCATTTCCGAATAATTCCTCGTAACGACTTTCTTTCAAATCCATTACCTGTTCCAATTCACACCGGTGATACCATGTGGGGTTGGGATGGTTTTTTAAACTGGTACGATAATGTCTTTCCCAAGCGTGATGAATATCAGCGATACACAAACCGTGAATCAGATTTTTACCAGCCTTTAAATCAAGCGAAAATTTATCTTAATGAGAGTGATAAATCCGGAGTTCTTAGAGTGGAAGTTGATGCCTTTACTCCCGGTGGATCTGATGGACTTCTTGTTGCCATTAAGGATGGAGAATGGCAAAATCAGAGCGAGAAATCATGGGAATGGATATTGCAAAGTGGCCTGAATACACTTAAAGTCCGCACAAAAAATATAAGAGGGATACTGGGTCCGGTTTCTGAACTAAACGTTACCTATAATCCATA
>CAMBFY010000280.1 GCA_945865415.1 Sphingobacterium thalpophilum | reverse complement strand
TGAAAAGATTCCCTGTAAAAAAATTAAGCCATTTGCTGGCTTTATCACCCATTAATCCTTTCAGCGTATCGGATAGATTAACTAAAGCGAATAAAAACAAGCCCAGACCTCCGAGCATCAATAGAAATATTTCCATGTATTCTTTTTTTAAGCCAATTTAATCTTCTTGTATTAATTGAATGTTAAGATGTTAACGGTCTTTTATAAGGTTTTTCTGATTTGGTTCTTGGCTGGTAAATTTTTAAAGGGCTTGAATTGTGGAAGGGTTATTGAGTAGTTTATGGAGAATTTTAAATTTTAAGACTAGATATCTTACTCTTTACTCACAATTATTCTCTTTTCATTTTTCGCTTTTTTTGTTTTTTTTATTTGTGCTCAAGCTTCCCTGCGGGAGGTTCCTGCAGCAGAAAAGAAACATGCCGAGGAGGTACGACGAGACCATGAGAGCCTTAAAAATAATTGACAAATACGAATAAATGCCGCCGCTGCACCTAATGCTATTAAAGATAATGCTCTGGCTTGGCCTGTGCCTACCGCAGCAATCCCGATGAAAATCGGGACGGAAAAAAAAGTTAACAGCGATTTTGTGCTCAGGCCAAAGCGCATGAACAGTCCTGTCATTTTTGGTAAAATACTAAAGATTTCAAGGCAGCGAATATGGTAAAATTGATTATATACTGAAGGGTGGGCTTGCTATTGATCACATACTTAAAAGCATAGTATATTGCTCTTGGATGAATATTCTACTTGAAATTTGTTTTTAATCTTACTAAGGGGATGCGATAATTACTCAATTAATAGGAAGGGGTGTAGATATAGAGGGTTGAATTAAATGGCAGATCCGAAACAGACTAATTATTAGAGTCCACAGAATGCCTTGTGATCGATAAACTTGTCTTAACTATTTTCTTTTGTATATTGTTGTGGATATTAAATCCTGTTAAACAGCAATGAAAAAATATTTCGGACTAATAATTATTCTTTTTTTACTGAGTGCCTGCAAAGAACAGGCCGATCAGAAGGGAACATTTGGATATGATCTTGCATTTTTAAAAAAGCATCATAAGGACTTGGTTCTTTTGAAAGATCCTCTCGGTGGGGCACAGCTTATCGTTCTGCCTGCCTATCAGGGTCGGGTAATGACCAGCACTGCTGATGGCGAAAATGGAATAAGCTTTGGCTGGATCAATTATGATCTAATCGCTGAAGGCAAGTTCTCCGAGCAATTTACCGCCCTGGGGGGTGAGGAACGTTTTTGGCTTGGTCCGGAAGGTGGTCAGTTTTCCCTTTATTTTAAGAAGGGTGCAGATTTTACTTTTAATAACTGGATGGTTCCTAGACCAATAGATTCAGAACCTTTTAATCTGATTTCTGCGACAGAAACTGAAGCTAAATTTGAAAAAGATATGCATCTCGAGAATTATAGCGGCACTATGTTTGATTTAAAAGTTAGCAGGATCATTTCACTACTTGATAAAAAGGCGCTAAATGAGCTTCTTGGGCTGCAACTAAGTTCAGATATTCGTTCTGTAGGATTTCAATCTGAGAATACTCTTACCAATGTTGGTACTGAAACCTGGAATGAGCAAAAGGGTTTGCTCTCAGTTTGGATTTTGAGTATGCTTAAATCTAATGACCAGACCAATGTGGTTATACCCTACAAAAAAGGAGACAGTTTGAGTTTAGGTAAAATTGTGACCGATGACTATTTCGGTAAATTAGATACTGAGCGACTGCAGATTAAAGATGGTTACCTTTTGTTCAAGGCAGATGCCAAACAGCGAAGCAAAATTGGAGTATCACCCAGGCGGGCACTACCGATAGCGGGTAGTTATGATGCTGAAAACAATGTACTTACGATTTCGCAATTTACTTTGCCTGAAGGGCTTACAAGCTATGTAAATTGTACCTGGAAGATACAGGACGATCCCTTTGTAGGGGATGCGGTAAATGCCTATACAGATGGACCGATTGAAGGAAAACAGATGGGGAGGTTTTATGAGATAGAGAGCTCTTCGCCTGCTTTAAGTTTAGCGCCGGGAGCTAGTGCAACGCATATTCATCGAACAATTCACCTGAGCGGATCTATAGAAAAGTTAAATGAAATAGCATTGAAAGTATTTGGTCTCAGCTTAAATCAGTTAAAATTTTAGGATTTATTTCTGAATCTCAGTTTTAGACCATTTATGACTTGCATCTAATTTGAAAGACCCCAGGTATTTTTGTTTCCAGCTATCCGGTGAAATCAACGAGAGAAATATACTATCATCAGTTTTGCTGTATAAATGGTAAACCTCTCCCATTACAGGAGTAAAGTTATACTTTGCTGAGTACACTAATTCGTTTAGCTGCACTTCATTTACTAGTTTTTCATATTCTTCCTTTAGCTCATCGAATTTCGTTTTAAAATTCTTGTTTGCTAATTCTGCATTGGATTGTTTCCAGCCACCTACATTTTCGAGAATTATAGCAGGTGCACTAACATTGCTGCCATAGCTTAATCCCTTTTGATAATAACCACGTTCATTATCCCAAACTACCAGGTCTGGTTTTTCTTCGTTTTCTACCATTTTAGTTTTTGTGTAAGCTGATTGCAGACCAGCATATTTTTCACAAAAATAATTATTGAAACTGATTTTTTTTAGTGTGCAAAATAAAATGACTTGATTATTATTTAAATGATTTGCTGACTTGAAGATTTTTCGATTTGTTGATTTGCCGATTTGCCCATGACAACCATTTATAAGTGGAAGGATGATACTCCCATCGACAAATAGACAAATTGAATAATAGACCAATTATTGCTCTTAAATCCATTATATTTAAATTTCAAATGCTCAACATGAAAAAGCTAGTTTTTTTAATATTATTACCGATAAGTCTTTATGCCCAAGATCGTCCTTATGGTAAAATATGGGCAACACGTTCGCAGGTAATTGCCCAGCATGGTATGGCTGCCACATCTCATCCGCTTTCTACACAGGTTGCACTTGACGTTTTAAAAGCCGGTGGAAATGCGATTGATGCGGCAATTGCCGCAAATGCAATGGAAGGTGTAGTAGAACCTCATATGAATGGAATAGGGGGTGATTTTTTTGCCATCGTCTGGGATGCGAAAACTAAAAAGCTGTATGGTTTAAATGGTTCGGGACGTTCTCCTAAGTCATTAACATTAGATGAATTTAAAAAAAGAGGGATTACTCATATTCCTTCTCGTGGTCCACTTCCTGTATCTGTTCCTGGTTGTGTGGATGGGTGGTTTGAGTTGCATAAAAAGTTTGGATCAATGCCAATGAGCAAAGTCCTTGAAAAGGCAGTATCCTATGCTAGAAATGGATTTGCTGTACATGCTGAATTAGCCAATTCTTTAAAAAACGTCATTTCTTTATATGGCCAATATCCCAATGTTGCTCAACATTATTATCCAAATGGTCAGGTGCCTGTTGAAGGGGATATCTTTAAAAACCCGAATCTTGCCAATACGCTTGAGCGGATTGGAAAGGAGGGAAGGGATGTTTTTTATAAGGGAGATATCGCACGAACGATAGATGCCTTTATGAAAAAAAATGG
>CAMBFY010000279.1 GCA_945865415.1 Sphingobacterium thalpophilum | reverse complement strand
GGCTATAATCGTCATCTGCTTATCAATAATTCCAGTAATCTGATCATAAATGGGAATGTTTTTGACCATAATAATGATTATTTTCCTTCGGTGCCTTTTGCACATGGTGGTATTTTACTTAATAAGGGGGAGAGTGTTATAATTAGCGACAACATCATGGATGGCTCAGGAAATGGCAATGGGGAGGAAGGAGGTGCCATTGTTGTAAGAGATAGCCGGGAAATACAAATCAGTGATTGTCAAATTAAAAATCCTATTTTCAATGGAATTCAATTTGTGAGGAGCACGAATTCACAGATAATGAATTGTATTATCAGTGAGGGTGTTAAAAATAATGGAATGCTAAGAGGCCTCTTTTTGAAAGGACTTTGTAATGGAACTATAGTAAAAGATAACAGTATATCCAGTGGGAAAATAGCTGGAATTAAGAATGATGCAAGGGGTATTTTGCTTAAAAAAAATGTTTCTTTAAATTAAAATTAAACACCTAATTGAGTATGAAACATAAATTTAAGCTCTTTTTTTCAGTTCTAATCCTGATTAATGGACTGTATGCATGTAATAACAATCTGGAGCGCCAAGCACCTGCAATAGAAGATATAGCGGCAAATGATGACGTTGCCCGTTACATGGAAGCATTCAAAGGTCTTGGCGCACTAACTGATTCAACGAAGCCCACTCAGCCTCAAAAAGCACTCAATGATTTCCAAATTCCCGATGATCTTAGCATAGATCTAGTCTTATCAGAGCCTAATATTGTTCAGCCTGTTGAGCTTAGTTTTGATCATCGCGGCAGGCTATGGGTGGTTCAATATCATCAATATCCATACCCTTTGGGTTTAAAAGTCACCAGTGTAGATAACTTTTTACGTGTACGATTTGATAAAGTGCCAGTTGCGCCTCCCGGGGGAATTAGTGGAGCAGACAAGATCAGTATTTTTGAAGATACCGACGGAAATGGAACCTTTGATAAATCAACTGATGCAATAAAAGGACTTAATATAGCAACCAGTGTACTTACTGGCAGGGGGAAAATCTGGGTACTAAATCCACCATACCTTCTTGCTTATGATGATACTAATTCAGATGGGATTCCTGATGAAGAACCGGAAGTGCATTTAAGTGGATTTGGACTGGAAGATACCCATGCTGTAGCCAATAGTTTGAGATGGGGACCTGACGGATGGCTTTATGGCGCACAGGGAAGTACAACCACGGCTAATATCAGTTCGGCAGTTTCAAAGAACATTAAGTTTTCCGGTCAGGTAATCTGGAGATACAACATAGATACTAAAATTTTTGAAGTTTTTGCTGAAGGTGGTGGTAACACTTTTAATGTGGAATTCGATAGTAAAGGAAGACTTTATTCCGGGAATAATGGTTCAGATCGTGGTCCTTATTACAAGCAGGGAGGATATTATCCACGAAGTTTAGGAAAACATGGACCATATACAAATCCATATACTTTTGGTAATCTGGATAATATGGAACTTAAAGGAGAAAAAGTACGCTTTACCCATTCACTGATTAGGTATGAGGGTGGCAAATTACCTTCGGCTTATGAAGGTAAGATGATTGCAGTTAACCCTTTACTAAATTATGTTCAGTTAAGTCGTTTTGAAGCCAATGGATCATCATTTAAGAATATTGATGAAAGAAAGATAATAGAGACAAATGATCATTGGTTTAGACCCGTAAATATCAAAGCAGGTCCGGATGGCGCAGTTTATATTGCCGATTGGTACGATAGCAGGCTTTCACATGTTGATCCCAAAGATACCTGGCACAAAAGTTCTGGTCGGATTTACCGGCTACGTTCCAAAGGCGTAAGCAGCGAAATTCCAAAATTTGATTTAAGTAAATTAACAAACGCAGAGCTAATCAAAAAGCTGGCTGACAGAAACAAATGGTTCAGGCAGCAAGCTTTATTACAGTTTGCAAACAGGAAAGATAGATCAATAGTTCCAAGGTTAACAGCTATTTTAAAGGGCGAAAACCCTGATGTTGCCTTGGAAGCATTATGGGCGATTAATCTGAGTGGTGGATTTAATGATGATCTTGCAAGCATTGCCCTTGAACATCCGGATCAATATGTTCGGGAATGGACTGTACGTTTGATTAGCGATAAAAGAAAAATTTCATCTGTAATAGCTAAAAAACTAGCTATTATGGCAGAAAAGGAAAGCAGTTCATTAGTCCGAAGTCAGTTGGCCGCAAGTGCAAAAAGATTGTCCGGGATCTATGCGATTCCGATAGTGAGGAACCTGATTAAATTTCATGATGATTCAAATGATCCAGATATTCCATTACTTATCTGGTGGGCTATAGAATCAAAATCCGAGGTGGATAGAGATGGAGTTTTATCTATTTTTGAAGAGAAAGAACTATGGCAGAAAAAGCTGGTTCAGAATTTCTTGCTAAAGCGATTAATGCAACGTTATATCTTATCGGCCGGAGAAGCAAACTACAATGCTGCATCAAAATTAATTAGCCTTTCTCCAGACAAACATTATGCTAAAATAGTAATAAGTGGTCTCCGGGAGGGACTCAGGGGTAGAGATGTAATTGGCTTATCAGCAGAACTTACCAAAGCAATTCAACCGTATCAATCGGAGCTTTTTGGCGCCCCACTGGCATTATCTATCAGGCAGGGAAACCAAAAATCTGTAACAAAAGCACTTAGTATAATCCTGGATGAAAAGGCTGACTTTGATCAGCGTTTGTCCTATATAATAATTATGGGGCAAACAAATCAACCCGAATCAGTGCCTGTATTACTAGAAATTGTTGAAAGCAGTAAATCAACTGCTGCTATGAAAGAGGCTGCTCTTCAGGCTCTTCAACGCTATAATTTGGATGAAATTGGGTTGAGAGCGGTTAAAGCATATCCACAGTTCAGAGGTGATATAGGCGTGAGGAATGCTGCCATGGACTTATTCGTCTCAAGGTCAACTTGGGCAAATCAATTGTTTATCGCTATTAAGGAAACCAAAAGGATAAGCAAGGATGATGTTTCCGATCAATTGGCTAGAAGATTAAAACTTCTGAATGATACTAAAATTACTGCTTTGGCAGATCAATTATGGCCAAATGTGAAAATTTCCAGTTCATCTGAAAAGAACGCAGCACTTACTAAATATTCAAAAATAATTAAATCAGGTTCCGGGAACTTAAACAATGGCAGAACACTCTATTTGGCAAATTGTGGCTATTGCCACAAACTATTTAATGAGGGAGGCAACGTTGGTCCGGAACTAACCGGATATGAACGTACTAATACGAATTACTTTTTATTGAATATTATTGATCCAAATGCAGATATCAGGGAAGGGTACGGTTTGCACAGGCTTGTCACAGTAGATGGACGTACTTTAGAAGGGAAGATTACTTCAAGTAATGGTGATACACATACCATACAAACCCAGGCTGGCAAAGAAATCGTACTTTCAATCAAGCAAATCAAAGAAATGAAAGCATTGCCGGTATCTATAATGCCTGAACGCATTTTAGATCGAATGAATGATCAGGAAGTAAGGGATATTTTTGCGTATATTATGAAAAAGAATTGATTTTGTT
>CAMBFY010000278.1 GCA_945865415.1 Sphingobacterium thalpophilum | reverse complement strand
TCACAAAAGCGATCCAGTTCATGTTTAGGTTCCGATTCGGTAGGTTCTACCATAACGGTGCCCGCAACAGGGAAGGAGACCGTAGGCGCATGGAAACCATAATCCATAAGTCTCTTAGCAATATCTGTCACTTCTATTCCATTCAGCTTGAATGCACGACAATCAAGGATCATTTCATGTGCACAACGTCCCTGGCTACCTGAGTACAGAACCGGGTAAGAGTTTTCAAGTCTGGCCTTCATGTAGTTTGCATTCAATATGGCATATTTCGTTGCATTAGTTAAGCCATCGCCGCCCATCATTGCAATATATGCGTGCGAAATTAGAAGGATTGATGCCGAACCCCATGGTGCTGAAGAAACAGCAGAAATTGATTTTTCATCACCCATTTTAACAACAGCATGACCTGGTAAAAATGGTACCAGATGCTTTGCAACACCTATTGGACCCATTCCAGGACCACCCCCGCCGTGTGGAATACAAAATGTTTTGTGCAAATTCAGGTGACAAACATCTGCTCCGATCGCAGCAGGACTAGTTAGTCCGACTTGTGCATTCATGTTCGCCCCATCCATATAAACCTGCCCCCCATTCTTGTGAATGATATCGCATATTTCAATGATAGATTCTTCAAATACGCCATGTGTGGAAGGGTAAGTAACCATCAGACAAGAAAGTTCATTGGCATGTTCCTCAACTTTTGCTTTCAGATCGGCTACATCGATATTGCCTTTTTCATCACATTTAACAATTATTATCTTCATTCCTGCCATAGATGCAGAAGCGGGGTTTGTTCCATGTGCAGAAGAGGGAATCAATGCTATGTTTCTATGTGTATCCCCTCTGTCTAAATGATAAGCCCGAATGACCATAAGTCCGGCATATTCTCCCTGCGCTCCTGAATTAGGTTGCAGGCTCATTGCCGCAAATCCGGTTATTTCACTAAGCCAATTATCCAGTTCATCAAAAATTTGCATATATCCTCCAATCTGATCTACAGGTGCAAACGGATGAATTTTACTGAATTCTGCCCACGTAACAGGAACCATTTCTGTGGTAGCGTTAAGCTTCATCGTACATGAACCTAATGCGATCATTGAATGGCAAAGGGAAAGATCCTTAGCTTCAAGAGATTTGATGTACCTGAGCATTTCGTGCTCAGAATGATAGGTATTAAAAACAGGGTGGGTCAAGTAGGCCGATTTACGCTGTAATTGGGAAGGAATATGAGTAGTGATTCCGGATTTGATTTTATCTAAATCAAGCTCATTAACATTTTTGCCCTTTACTTTTGCAAAAAAGCGGATTATAGTCAAAACATCATTTGCTGTGGTGGTCTCGTCAAGTGTTATACTTACAAGGGAACCCTGATAATTCAGATTGACTTCGTTATTAAGCGCTTCTGCGTGAATTGGATTGATAAGATCACCGAGCTCAAATTTGATGGTATCAAAGAAATAGCTATTTTCCTGTTTATATCCAAGTGTTTCAAGTGACTTAGAAAGCAATACCGATAGTCCGTGAATTCGTTCAGCGATCTGTTTTATACCCTTTGGCCCATGATAAACAGCATACATACTTGACATGATAGCCAAAAGTGCCTGAGCTGTACAAATATTAGAAGTTGCCTTATCTCGACGGATGTGTTGCTCGCGGGTTTGAAGCGCCATACGTAATGCATAATTACCGGCACTGTCGATGGTTACCCCGATAATCCGACCTGGTAAGGAACGCTTATATTCATCCTTTGTAGCAAAAAATGCGGCATGCGGACCGCCAAAACCCATTGGAATACCAAACCGCTGACTTGAACCTACAACAATATCAGCTCCCCATTCTCCCGGAGGAGTCAATAAAGTAAGTGCCATAATATCGGCAACCACAGTTATTTTTATACTATTCTCACGTGCTTTGACTGCAAAATCGGAGTAATCAAAAATTTGACCTCTCGATGCCGGGTATTGAACAATTGCACCAAACATAGTTTCATCCAGTATCACAGTTTCATGACTTCCAATTTGTAACTGAATACCAAGAGGAGCGGCACGTGTTTGCAGTATATCGACAGTCTGGGCTGAAACCTCTTCCGAGACAAAAAATATTTTAGCGCTTTCGTTTTTGCGAAGGCTGTACTGCATAAACATAGCCTCAGCTGCTGCGGTTCCTTCATCTAAAAGAGAGGCATTAGCAATTTCCATTCCGGTAGTATCAATAACCATCGTCTGGAAATTTAACAGTGCCTGTAAGCGACCTTGCGCAATTTCTGCCTGATAAGGTGTGTATTGAGTATACCATCCCGGATTTTCCAGTATGTTGCGTTGAATTACACCCGGAATAATCACATCATGATAACCCTGGCCAATATAAGATTTGAACACTTTATTTTTCGAGGCTATTTGTTTCAGATCAATCAGGTAATCAGCCTCACTTTTGGCTGCAGGAAGGTTCAGATTAGTTTTTAATCGGATATTTGATGGTACTGTTTGGATGATTAACTCGTCAATCGAATTTACACCAATTGTCTCGAGCATTTTAGCTGTGTCCTGCTCATTAGGAGCAATATGACGTTGCTCAAACTTTTCCTGATAATCTATATTTAGCTTCATTAAAAATTGGGGGAGTTTTAAGAGGCAAAAATAAGGATTTTCAGCACATAATTAAATTGCAGCAAAAATTGCGTGTAATAATATCGTCAATTAATAAAGATCTATTAAAAAGAAGTAAAAAAGTATAAAGCCTGCTAATTTTCAGTGATTATGGGATTTATTTTTCATTAGTAACTACCCATCCCTTATCTTTTTTGTGCCTGAGTTTGTAGGTTTTGGTCATAAATTCACTATTTGATCCTTTATTATCATCGAATGGATAGAAATCGGTCTCAATTTTCATTAAAGTTACGGTAGCTTTTGCTGATCTGTCATTCGTTTTTGCAAAATCGACGGGCTTATCATTATCCATTTCGTAAAGAATAGTTTTGACTTTTGCTTTGTCTTTACTCTGATCTAATACAAAAGGTGCTGCTTTTTCGGCCAATTTAATTAAATAAACAATTGAACTGTCTTTGGAAAGAAATACCTTTTTTTGTTCCTGAATATCCATAGTAATAAATCCTGCAGATTCTAGCTGCTTGTATTTATTGAGCTCTTCCTGATTCTTTAGTTGTCGAAACTTCATTTCTCCAAAAGCAAAACTCGCTGTTTTATATTCGGGGTTCTCTTCAAGATAATTAGAAATTACTGAAGCAGCTTCATCATCATTGATAGTTGTTTCATTTCCGCAACCTGTTATGAATGCGAATCCTATTGCAAGGAATAAATAGACTATTGTATTTTTCATAAAAATTCTTTGCTAAAAATAATCAATCCGGGATAATTGTTTCTGAAAATTGAGATTAACTGGAAAGCACCTGTTTTACACATCTGCACCATCAAATTATTTCTACCAGAAAATCTTCGGTTTTCTTCTTGAGCGATCCGAAACAAATAATATTGGATTCAGGAATCCCATTAATCCGGAGCACTTGTTCAAATTCTAATGTTTTCGATTCTTCTACTGCAACCAGCAGACCTCCGCTTGTTTG
>CAMBFY010000277.1 GCA_945865415.1 Sphingobacterium thalpophilum | reverse complement strand
ACCATTCTTCTCAACAATCCTCACTTTAACTAACCATGAACCATTTGAATTGCCTACTGAACCACACTTTAAAGGAGATGACGTTGATTCAAAATTCCGAAGTACTTCATTTTATACAGATTCATGTCTGGGGGCTTATATCAATGCTGTGAGTCGTCCTAAAATAGGTTGACAATAATAATGATATAAATATAGTCCTTGTCAGGTAATACTGGCAAGGATTTTTTGTTGATGTACAGCATGTGGTGTTTGATAGTTTAAAGCTAGATGTGGCCTTCGGTTATTATAAATGCCAACAGCTTGTTTAATCATCTGTCTGGCTTGATGTATATCCGCAGGTTTGCTGATCAGGAATTCGTGTTTAATGATTCCATTAATTCGTTCAGCTAACGCATTTTGATAGCAGTCATATCCGTCTGTCATAGATGGAGTAATGTTATGCCTGGCCAATAATTGTTGATATTGTGATGAACAATATTGTAATCCTCTATCGGAATGATGTATTAAAGGGGCATTGATTTGTTCTTGTTGTACAGCCATTTGCATTGCTGCTGCAACGCCATCAGTATGTAAGCTACTATGTAGATGGTATCCTACGATCTTGCGTGAATAAGCATCGGTAATCAAACTTAGATAAGCTGTTTCTGCTTTAGTATCGATATAGGTAATATCACTCACCCACACTTCATTTGATCTGGATGCTTTTATTCCTTTAAGCAAATTAGGGTATTTATGCAGCCAGTGCTTGGAGTTGGTGGTCTTGTGATAAGCATGCTTTGGCTTGATCAGCATGTGTTCTGAACGTAAAAAATCAAATAAGGCATCCCTGCCAATCTTTATTCCTTTACTTCTGATCTGCTTGCTTAGTTGGTAATACAGTTTTCGTGTACCTAATCTTGGTAAATGAATACGCTCTTTGATAACATCTGCCTTTACCAGGCTAAGTTCTCTTAAACGCTTATCTACACGTTGCTGCTTTTGATAATAGCCCTGGCGACTAATCCCAAACAATCTGCAAGCCTTTGACAGGCTTACTATTCCTTTGGCTTTAAGCCTTTGGATCGCTTGGGTAAAGACTTTTTTGGCAACGCGATACCATGTTCCTTTTGCAGGATATCAAACATGGTTTTGTAGATCAGGTTTCGATCTTGCTCATCTTTTAAGGCAGCTTCTAACTGTTTGATACGCTGCTCGGGGGTAGGCTCTTGGTTGTTTTCCACCGTGTATTGTTTGGGTAGGGTCCAATCTAATGTACCAAGTTTTCGTAACCAAACCAATACCGTACTTCTTCCCTGAATGCCGTAATGGAGTTGGGCCTTTTTGTAGGTGAGTTCGCCCTTTTCTACTTGCTGAACAACCTGTAACTTAAAGGCAAGACTGTAATCGCGCTGACTGCGCCGATCAATTCGTTTTTCTGCTTTTTTCATAATAAGTCAACTTAGGTGTCAACTTATTTCAGGACGGGACATAATCACAAAAAAGGCCAGTCAAATTGACTGGCCTTTTTCTATGAATTTCAAAAACACTTAGTTTTCAAGCGGACGAACTGTTGGAATCACAATACTACTTAACCGTGCACCTCCATGATGAATTGTTTGCTGAGCAACGCGAATTCTATCACTACTGCCGAAAGGATCACCCGTGTTAGGATTACGGTCAAATTGAGGAAAGTTACTCGAAGTAATATCAACACGAACACGGTGTCCGGGTAAAAAGACATTCGCAGTACCTGTCAACTCAATTTCATATTCATAAACCTGATTTGGTGTAAGTAACTTGATCTTATCCAACCCTTCACGGAATCTGGCTCTCAATATACCTTCAGAGATAGGCATTGCCCTTCCGTCAGGATAAACGTCAACTACTTTAATCATCCAGTCAGTGTCCGGACCATCCGTTGCAGCAAATAATTTCATTTTCATTGGACCCGCAATAGTTATCGGGCTCTTCAGAAATTCAGAAGTATAAACTAGTACATCTTCCCTTCGCTCAAGCGGACGCTGATCATAAGGACCAGCTTGAGTAGGAGTACCGCAGCAGTTATTGCCTCCCAGGGTCATGATTGGGGTTTTAGGGTCATAGGTGTATTTATCGCTGGCTGCCTTTTTGGGGGCGTCAAAACTTAATATACCATCACCCCGAACAGAATTTGCATTGCCACTACTGCTCAAATACAGATTCTTATATTCAGTGCCCGGAACAGGATAATCCTTTTCACTACGCCACTTATTGATACCCATGTAGAACAACTGTACCGGGTCTTCAAGGTCTAAACCATTTTTGATCCCTTTCAAATGGTAATCATAAAATTGTAACTCTCTGTTGAACATCTGCATGTTGGCTGTGGCACCAAAATCAACAGTTCCAAATACTTGTGAGGGGCCATGACCCCATGGTCCAATGATCATGCGGGCACCCGCACGAGCTGCTGGAGTTGCAGCCTTATTCCTCATCCCAATATAACCATTAATGGTACCCATTAAGAAAATATCAAACCAACCACCGTAAGTGTGAGCGGGAACATTCATTTTAGAAAAATTCTCTTCATCACTGATTGATTTCCAGTAATCATCATAACTCTCATGATTGATCCAGTCGCGATAATGCTTAACGGCATAACCAGCGCTTTTCAAATCACCGTCCTTTAATGGCAGATGCCATAAAATATTATCATATTTCAACTCCTCAGGAGTGTATGCTTCTGTATGCCAGTACTGAGGTAACATAATACGGTTAGGCATACGAACTACACCCCAGCCATAGTTAAAACTCAAACGGAAGGCTCCACCCATTGTTAACCAGTTAGCATAAATATTTGTAGAGGCTACTCCTGGAAATGCCGCTACCAAATGTGGGGGAGTGGCACTCATTGCAGCCCATTGATTATGTCCAAGGTAACTTCCGCCTTGAGTAGCAACCTTACCATTTGAAAATGGCTGAGCAGCTGCCCATTCAATCACATCATAACCGTCCTTGGATTCATCCCGGAAGGGATCCCAGATTCCTTCACTCTCATAACGACCCCTGATGTCTGCAAAGACAACAGCATATCCCTCTTGGGCAAATCTGATTTTATCCTGATGTCCTCCATCCCGCTGTACACCATAACAGGTACGTATAACAATCGTAGGATATTTTCCGGGTGCGGCAGGAAGATAGACGTCCGCATAAATCTTAATTCCATCACGCAAAACTATGGTTTTGTAACGTTCTATTTTAATTTCATTTTTAAGCGGTTTTCGCAGTAAGTCCGGAATATTATTCCTGATTGAATGCTCTGAACCATTAACCCCGTTGGAAAAAAGTGCTTCGCTTGCATACATGTAATTCAGGTCATTTTTAGCACCCGAATAACTAATAAATTGATTTCCTCTGCCAGTTGAATTGTTCGTCTGTGCCTGAGCAGCGATTGCCCCTGTGAGATAAACTGCCAGCAGTAAATGTTTGAATTTGTTCATGTTCTTTTTCTTTAATGTGATTTTATA
This sequence comes from Sphingobacterium thalpophilum, assembly GCA_945865415.1. GTDB lineage: Bacteria > Bacteroidota > Bacteroidia > Sphingobacteriales > Sphingobacteriaceae > Daejeonella > Daejeonella thalpophilum_A. The sequence goes on along the minus strand of CAMBFY010000277.1, from coordinate 109 downwards.
AATATGGAAAATTTAGTTAAGGATTGCAAACCCAAAAAATCTGAAAAGAATTGTTGAATTCGGAAAAAACCGGGGTTTAAACCCGCTGCAAGAAAAAGAAATTATTTAG